>JACDGI010000028.1:19779-23408 GCA_013821665.1 Anaerolineae bacterium | reverse complement strand
GTTGCGAACGGGTCGCCGCACCTATCCTAGATATTTCAAACTTGAATTTGCTTTTCACAAAGCAACGTACCAAGCTCGACTTCGCGAAATTAACCCTACAAGATCAGAACTTCAGGCTAAAGTGATTGAACTGCGCTCCAAAGGTTGGAGTTTCCCAGCCATCAGCAAAACTCTTGCAAATCAGTGTGGGAAACGCATGGAATATGGCAAACACAATGTCTCAACTTGTATGACATAGATTGCGATTCAGTACAAATCAAGAAGTGTGTTTGGAGTCAGATTATAAGGATAATGCTCGATAGATGTGAAAAAGACTTGACAGCAGTGGTCGTTTAACACGCAGAAGTTTTTCGACTAAGTCGATATTTGAGCCTCAACTTTTGTTACGCCCTGAAACTGCTTTATTGAAAGCCTGAGCTAGTTTTCGTTTGCCTCGGAAATTGACTTACTCAGCTTTGTGCGATTCTATTAAGTGAACTAAACTTCATTTATAGAAGCACTTCCATATACTCAAGTGAGGTCGCAATTGAGACAAAACCACACATTGGTGTCTATTCGTCAGGGAAAACCCGCTATCGGTTTATGGCTGCAAACCCACAGTTTTCATATGGCTCGAATTATAGCCGCACAAGGTATATTCGACTGGCTCCTCGTCGATATGGAACACACGCCTGTTGATCTCTCCACAGCATCCATGATCTTTGCGACCATTGCTGACGTAAGTGGTGGGCAATGTACGCCCTTGGCGAGAGTGGCGCACGGCACAATGGATCAAATCAAGCAGGCGTTGGATGCTGGAGCGCAAGGCGTTATTGTCCCGATGATTAACACGGCGGAAGATGCAGCAAATGCTGTGCGGTTCGCCCGTTATCCGCCGCTCGGTGAACGTGGGGCAGGTGGTATAACGCCGCATTTCGGTTTTGGGACGACCAGCCATATTGAATATGTGCAAAACGCCAACAACGAAATTCTGGTGGCTATTCAAATTGAGACCGAAGCCGCCGTTGAAAATATCGAGTCAATTCTGGATACTCCCGGTATTGATCTGGTATTCATCGGCCCATTTGATCTGCATATCTCACTTGGATTAGCGCCGGGTTTGTGGAGTGAATTGCCTACTTTCCGCACCGCAATCGACCATGTAATTGTCGCCTGTCTCAAACACGGGATCCCATATGGCACTCTGACCCCAAATGCAGAAGGTGCAAAAGACCGACTGGGCGAGGGTTTCACCTTCTTGGGCTTGGGGAGCGATATTAACCATATGTTGGGCGCACTTAATGCCCAATACAAGCAACTGTCTGCCTTACTACCTGAGCGCTAAATTTCTATCACTTATTTGCCAAATTCATACTTAGGAGGTTATGTTGACACCAGACGAAAAAGCCAAAGAACTCGGTATTGATCTCGCAGCCTATCCGGGACTCGTCAATCTGGCACCGGCCAGCCGTTCCGGAAATACCATTTACGTTTCAGGCCATGTATCGGTCGGAACGAAAGGCAAGTTGGGACAGGATGTGACGTTGGAACAAGGACAAGCAGGGGCGCGGATCTGCGCCGTCCAATTGCTGCAAGCGGTTTATACCCTTACGGGAACCCTCAACAACCTGCGCTGCGTCAAAGTTTTGGGTGCCGTGAATTGCACGCCGGATTATCTTGATTCGCATCTCGTCATCAATGGTGCTTCGCAGTTGTTTTGGGATATTTTGGGAAAGGATACCAATGGCTACCACGCCCGAAGTGCCTTAGGCTTTGCGTCACTGCCAAATGGCTTTGCGGTCGAGGTTGAGGCCATTTTTGAAGTGATCGGCGAGGCATAACGGTATGCAGCGAGAACCGATCATCTTTGTTGTGAGTGACCGTTCGGATGGTGTGGATAATCTGCTAGAGGAAGCACTACGGCAGCGCTATAACGCCGGCTATCGTATTGTAGTTTCCATCACTGGGGCTGATCTCGCTCATACAATTCAACAGCATCGCGAACAAGAGGAGGAAATCGCCCTCTTTATTTATGAACCCGATCAAGGATTGGATAACACGCCTTACTTGGAACACATGAAAGCCGTTTATCCAAAATCCCGCCTCTTACTCTTTACCGATGATGCCGAGACCTTATTTTCCGACATCAATCGACAGGCCATTGATTACTACCTCGGCAGTATTTGGAATCCGCCCGAAAGTAAGTTGTACCCGGTAATCGACGAATTACTTGCCGAATGGCGTGCCTCAATCGAGATGCCGTTTGTCCGCGTCAAAGGTATTATGACGGTCCGTGCGGTACGCATCCGTTTGAAAGACACTTTGCACCGTGCTGCCGAAGTGATCGCGTTATCGGGTGTTGGCGATTTGATGGTGATTGACGACGATAACAACTTCGTAGGTGTGCTATCAGTCGGGGATGTGCTAAGGGCGGCAATGCCCAATACGGACGAGATCATAGGCGAGGGTGGCACGCTGGACCAGGCTTTTCGCTTATTCCTTCGCAAAGGCAGCGACCTCATGTATAAACCGGTTGAGCCGCTCGTCATTCGACAACCGTTGACGGTTGACCCTGAAGATCATGTCGCCAAAGTGGCAATCCTTATGATCGAGAAAAATATACATCGGCTGCCGGTTGTGAAAGACGGTCGTTTGATCGGCACCGTTGGTCGGACGGATATTTGCTTGGCGGTTGTAGGAACACTTTAACGGGAGCGAGAAACTTTATGGCACAGCAGGATCAAGTTATTGGCACCCGCCGCGTCGTTGAAGAAGCCATCACCGTTAACGACCAGCTTGGACATGAAAATCTCGGTTCTCTGTCGTATTCGCACGGCTTTTTGCCAAGACAAGAGCCTTCAAAGTATCTCCCGACTAGCCACCAAGTTTGGGATGAAATCGCAGCCAACATTCCGCACTTTTTTCGAACGTATAGTGTTCGGAAGATGTTGGATGATATGCCGCTGCTCAGCGCTAAATCAACTGACCTCGGTAATGAACACCTGATGCGCGCATCTTCGTTGTTTAGCATTTTGGCGCATTTATACTGGTATTCCGAACCAGAAGCGCCCGAAAAAGGTATACCCCCTCAGATTCAAATTCCTTGGGAGGAAATTTCGGTGCGGCTTGATCGTCCTGCACCACATTTGTCGTTCATTGATTTAAATAGCCATAACTGGAACTTTATTGATCCGAACGCGGAGCAACCGTTTGTTATGGAAAATCTGAAGCTGGCGATTCCGTTGATTGGTAATGAGGACGAACGCCGGTTTCAGATGACACCGGTTGAAATGTTATACGGGTTTTCGCCCATGCTGGAAGCCATGATTCGGGCGCAGGAAGCCGTTATTAATGACGACCCCGATTCTTTAAAGGAAACACTGGTCTATATCAGCGATTCCGTGAAATATCAAAGCTATATTTCGCTCATGAAGGTTAACCCCAACCCTTACAGTGATGTTTATATCAATCCCGTGGTATGGGGCAAAACGGCGGCTTTGTTCGCCTCGCCTTTCCAACCCAACAACAGTGTACCTGGGCCAAGTGGCACAGCTATCCCATCATTCACCAGTCTAGATATATTTTTTGGTCGTAAGCACTATAAAACAACCGTCGGTCATGAAACCGAACGGACACGTAATTGGTTCCCG
>JACDGI010000028.1:0-19769 GCA_013821665.1 Anaerolineae bacterium | reverse complement strand
TTGGTTAACCGCCCTCGAAGCGATTTCGATCCCGGAGTATGTCCAGCAAAAGAGCGACCGCGTACTGAAAGGCATTTATGATGAAGCGCGTGATGCCTACGCCGGAGACAGCGGTCTACTCAATCGTCACCGGCTAAAAGCCTATGGGTTTTTGGATTTGTCGTTCAAAGCGGGACGGGTAAAAACGCTAGGCGGTGTGAGTGGAACGTACAGTGAACGTATTTGGGATCGGATGGCGACCGAACTGGATCAGTCGCGGTTGGAACGGTATGGCGGCTTTCCCCAGACTACCCACATGGTTTCGGTAAAACGGGTGGATGCCATTAACGACCAAGCTCACCAATTTGTTCGCCGTGTCGTATTTGACATTTCGGATACTGGCATTCGCTATCAAGCTGGTGACCGCTGTGGGATTTTGCCTGAAAATAGTGATGCTCTGGTTGATCGAACACTCAAATCACTCCATGCAATTGGTGATGAAACCGTGCATTTAAATGCCGATTGGCGTTCGCACATCAACTTTCGGGATGGTTATCAGAACGCATCCGAATTGTCCTTACGGATGTTACTCAAATTTGGACGCATCCGTCCGATTGATCGGCCTGGCGCCTTAAATTTGTATAGTGTCACCAATAACGAACGGCTGCGGAAAATTCTGGATAGCTGGGCTGAAGACCAATGGGAATTGTGGGACTTGCTCGATCTGCTCAGTGAGGCGGGGTATAACACGAGACGTTTGTGGAAGGCTATCCCCGGCGATTACGAACATATCAGCCATATTGTGCTGCCTGAACGTTGGCGTTTGTACTCCATCTCGTCCGTGATGAGCGAACAGGTTGACGAACTGCATTTAACCATTGGCGGGCTTCATTATCGGACGACTGAAAATAATGTATCTCGTGATGCCGATCGGCTGGGAACAAGCTCCGGCTTTCTGGCGCGTCTATCATCCGGCGAAAATACCGACGGGAGACGTGTTTCGATCAAGGTTGTGCATCCTCCGCGTTTCAGCCTGCCACATAATACTGGACGGCCTTTGGTGATGTTCGCGGGTGGTACCGGTATCGCTCCGATGCGTGGATTAATTGACGAGCGCTTACGCCAGCCGGATTCGGGTACAAATTGGTTATTTTTTGGCACGCGTAATCGGGAGGACTTTTACTATCAGGAAGAATTTGAACCGCTCATAGCAGCCGATGAGCTGAATGTTCGGGTGGCGTTTTCACAGGATAATGTAGACGCACAGTTTAATCCAGTGACTGGACATTTTGATTTTGTTGAAGGTCATCATCAGCATTTGGATGACGAAATGCTCAAAGAGGAAAATGCACGCCTCTTGTGGGATATGCTGCGAACGGTCGAAGAGGGCGGTCAAGGGGCGTATTTCTATTTATGTGGACGTACTTCTTTTGCCGGCACGGTTATGGAAGCTGTTAAGCAAATTATTGTCCGCTACATCGATGGCGCTGACGAACAAGAACGTTTAGTGGCGGGGCATGATATGTTTCGCCGCTTGATCGGTCAAGATCGCTTTATGTTGGAGATATTTACGACCTATACCGGGCCGCATTTTGATCTGGTCAAACAAGCGCTCCGCATCTCGGACGTGGTCCTGCACAACGATGATGAACATGGTTATTGGATTATCGTCAGTGGGCGTGTATACGATATGACCGAGTTTAATCATATTCACCCCGGTGGTGCAAAGATCATTCAATCCTATTCAGGTATGGATGGAACGGTCGCTTATCAAAAAATTGAACATCATATAAATTCGGAAGTTGATGCAATGCTTGGCATGTATGAATTGGGTGTCATCAGAACGCCTGATTTTGGAGAGGCGTGGGGTGTCGCACTATCGGAAAAAGGTCTGCGCCTGATTACGCTTCGTGATGCCTATTACGCGTGGGTCGATTTACTTTATATGGTCGTTGAAATCGAAAACGCCATTTTGAACGATTTCCGTATCCGTAACGAGCCTTTGACCAATACCGAAGTATCCGGAAACGCATTCCTCACACCCGTTAAAGTTCACGAATTGGCTCTCGCACATGAACGATTGGTCACAGGCTATCTCAATCATGTTTTGGACGAGCCCATGTGGACGCTATGGAAACTAATGATTGGCTTGCTCGGACAAAGTGATTTGGATGCATCTTGGATGCGGAATCAACTCACGCGGATTAATTCAGCCGAAGCCGCCCGGAAGGTTATTGGCTTCCCACAAATGTTACGCAATACTATCAAACAAAATGAACATCGTTTGACCGCCGACAATAAAACCATCGGGGATAATTTCGGCTGGATATGTGATCAACTTGAACAAGAAGACCGCCGTGTTGTCCGCGAACTAAAATTGGCACTTCGGAGTGGAGTAATGGTCTTTGAAGACTCTGAGCAAGACACTCTTCATCAAGGGAATGACCGTCTGTTGGCGATTTTGCAGGATATCCCATCTATAGTAGAAAGATTTTATGAGCGTCTGAGTTCTCAACTAGAATTGTGATGCCTTTATAGCTTCGCAATAAGCAAATTGCGACTCTTTTATCCAAAAGTGCACTTTCTGGCTAACCTTCGATATAAAGGTTCTTAAATTGTTGCAGCACGATAACCACCGATTAAGAGTGGGAGGATGACCTATTGGCAACCGATAGATAGTCACAATTCATCGGCGTACAAGAAATCGGGAATAACGGTCTTTCGAGGTTTGCGCAAAACGCTGTATCAGTTCTTTATTATTACTATAAATTATACTGCCATAGCGAGGTCCGTGATCAGGATCGATGCACTATAGAGAAGGGATATGCTGTAAATATTCATCAAATAAGAAGCTTGCGGCCAAAGGTTATGACGACATCAGGACGAAACGGATGATGTTGACAATTTGTTCCACAACCAGATAGAGGTCTAAATCTTATCGAATCTAGATGACTTCAAAATCTGTGAGACACTTCTATATGTAAACTTTAGAGTTGATATATTATCGGCATTAACTTTTCAGACAATGAAACAGCTTTGATGTAGTTTCAAATACAGTACAATATAATTGTTGCGAACGGGTCGCCGCACGTATCCTAGATATTTCAAACTTGATTTTGCTTTTAACAGAGCAAGGTATGTAATTCAGCCTCGACCGATTGACCCGGAACGAGCGGAGCTTCAACAACAAGTCATTCAACTTCGCTTAAGAGGGTGGAGCTTTCCAGCGATTGCAAAGCAACTGAACATCAGTATTGGAACTGCATGGAATATGGCCAAACGTAAAATTTAAAAACTTGCGAGTTTTGCACCATATTTATTTTTAAACAGCAAGTTAGTTTTGTTTGTTCAATCCTAGATTTATTCTCATTTTGTTGAGATTTCCCATTTGTCTCCAAAAGATTTCGAAGACGCACAGGCTAATGGCAAAAGCTAAAATATGACTTGGTTTAGTCCCTATTGAGTGGTGCAGATCAATTCTTCAATCATCATTTACGATGACTTGCAATATGATTATATGAATGAGACGACATGTAGTGGATACGCAAGAGTCGTCTTATAGAAGCTCTAGAATAGGTTCCCCAATACATTCACTTAATCAGTACCAGCCAACTCATGCAAGCCTTCATCGGCCGGTATCCATCGTTTGTGGTGTTTGTCCGGAGACGGAGCCAAAATTTGGACAGGTTTTCTGATCGGCTGGAATGTCATAGGCTTGACGCTCTTGAGGCGTAAAATCACTAGGAAGTTCTTCACACATTTTATCCACAACGTGTTGATAATCGCGCTGCCAAATCACAAGATTACCGTTACCAACAGCTAAAATTTCTGTTTCATCAGGTGAAAATGTCGCCCATCGTATCCCTCCGGTGTGACCTGAATATACGCGCAATAACTCACCGGTTAGGCTATCCCACAGTCGTACGTCACGATCCATATCAGACCCTAAAAGGTAACGTCCATCCTGGGAAAACATGACCCCCATGTCATTCCAGAATAGCCGGTCAATGTATGCAGCACACTCCCCGTTTGAACATCCCAAATTCGAAATGTGCCATCAAAATGATTACTCGCAATACGCTTTTCATCGGGGGCAAAAGCCACATTCATGACCCCCGCAGCATTGTCGCTAAATACTTGCAGCAACTTCCCTGAGCTGATATCCCATAAACGAAGAGTTCCATCAGTGCTGCTAGTCAAAAGTCGCTGACTATCAGATGAAAAGATCGAGTGTCCTAATGCCGCAGTATGACCTTCAAATCGATGGACAATTTTTCCAGTCTGGACATCCCATACAATGGCAGTATTATCCATACTGCTCGTGGAAACATATTTTCCGTCTGGTGAATAATCGACTTCATTGATTAATGCGGAGTGTCCTTTAAAGGTTTGAATGGTTTTGCCATTGGCTACTTCGTAAAGATAAGCATTTGTATCGGGCCCATCGGTACTGGCAAAAATTAATTTGCCGTTCGGCGAAAGTGCGCCATCCCGAATACTCTTTTTAAGTTCTAAGGTATAAATTATCTGCATGGTTTGAGCGTCCCAAATCTGAGCCGACTGAGGACCGGAAGTTAACAAGTAGCGACGATCAAAGGAGTATTTTATGTGCCAAGGTCCCCCATCCTGTGTGGGATTAGTCACATGTATAATTTGTGGCTCCGATTTAAATTGAGCATCCCACAAGAGCGCATCTGGCTGACCATTTGACAAGACATATTTGCCGTCGGGTGAATAATCCACACTTGTAACGGTATCACGGCTATAAAACTGTTTTAACTCATTCCCGTTTTCCACATCCCAAAACCGAATAGTTTGGTCAATCCCACCCGAAACCAATATCCGGCCATCTGGTGAAAAATCAAGTGTTGCGACTATGGAGGTATGACCGACGAATTGGCGTATTTCTGTTCCTGTTTGCGTATCCCAAAGACGAAGCGTTTTATCGTCACTCGCGGTTGCAAAGGTATTGCCATCTGGGGAAAAGGTGACACTTTCTATTGTAGCGGTATGACCTGAATATTGGCGTATTTCATTCCATGTGTTTGTATCCCACAAACGTGCTACGGTATCATCGCTCCCTGTCAGTAAATATTTACCATCAGGGGAAAATGCGACTACAGCGTTAATATCCAATATCCTGTGTGTTTCCTTGCCAGATTGTGCATCCCAAATGCGAAGTGTTTTATCACTCGTGCCTGACACAATTAGTGTGCTATCCGGTGAAATAGCGATTGACCACGATTGACCTTCGAATCCACTCAGTTGGTGGATCAAGTTGCCAGATTGTGCATCCCACATCCAAAGACTGGATTCAAGTCCTGCTGAGACTATATATCGACCGTTCGGAGCAAAGACAACAAGATTCAAAAGATCTGATGCCCCCTCTAAGTCAAGAAGTTTGGCTCCTGTCTCAACATCCCAAACATGACCGAGATGGTCAGCGCCAACTGTTACAGCGGTTTTTCCATCCGGCGAAAATGTACCGGCGACTGCAATACTTGTACTTGAGAAATGTCTTTTTATGATGCCTAAAGACGAAGCTTTAAGCAGGGCTGCATCACCTTGTTCCGAGTAACCAAAACGAAGACTCGATAACGCAAGCAAAACAGGTAGATTGCCGGGAGAACCATCATTTATTAGGTTTTGAGCTTGGGCAGCTAACCTGACTTGTTCGGCATGACGGAAGTTAGCATCGCTGGTCGTTAATGCCTGCTCTGTAAGGTTACTTTGGCTGACTGCCGCGCCAGTCAGACCAAATGCCCCTAATACTGCAATGAGAAGCACAGCCACGAGTATTCGCAAGAAACGAACTGAACGTTGTTCCAATGCTGTAACGCGCGCTTGTCGTTCGGTTTCGGTTGCCTGTTGGCGTTGCTGTTCTTTGATGCTTTCCTGTAGGTAATAGCGTTCTTTTTCGGTTAGAGATATTTTTGATTCGGATGACCATTTTGCTAATGTGGTCAAGCGTGAACCACTCATTAAGAAGCTTAATTCGCGTCCGGATTGCTCCCATTCAATGGCCGCATTAGCGAGTTGGCGTTGCAGTTTGATGTCGTCACGGCTTTCATTGAGCCATGAACGCAATCGTTCCCATTCGCGGAGCAAAGCCTCGTGCGCGACTTCAACTGTAGGGCTGCGTGTAGCAGGATCAGTATCAAGTGACAATAGGCGATAGCTTACAAAGGTATCAATAATCTCGTCTAATAGCTCTGTGTCCTGTGTAACCGCTCGAAGTTCGGATCGTGCAGTACGCCGCCGCGTTTCTTCTATGCTGTCGCTGATTGTGACGAGTCTCAAGAAAATCTGTCGGGTGATTTCTTGTGATTCCACACCTAAATTCAAATAAACTTCTTCTGCACGTTTTGCTAATGCACCTATAGTGCCGCCAATCGCTTGGTAGGCTTCGCGAGTGAGTACCCGTCCTTTTCGTTGTTCAAAGAGTTCAGTTAGGGCATATTGCAACAGCGGCAGTACTCCCGGTTGATAATTTACATCACCGATAATGGCTGATACTAATCCTTGCTCGAAAGTTACCCCCACTCGTTCTGCTGGGCGACTAATTGCACGATCTAGCTCTTCCGCTGAAAGCGGCATAATAGTTTCCAGACGAGTGCGGACGAGTTCACCAAATTGAGGATAGTGAAGAGGGCGGTCATAAAAGTCGGCGCGTAATGTAATGACCACACGAACGCGGCTGCGTGTTTCTATGACCGCGTTATACAACAAATCAAGAAACTGAAGTCGCTCTGGTTCATCCGCAACCAGTGTGAAGAGTTCTTCAAATTGGTCAATAATCACCATCAGCTCAGTTCCATCATTCGGTAGGATAAGGCCTGCCGCTCTAATTAATCCTCGATTATCACGCCTTAACTGCTCATTTAGAGTACTAGTTTGGTTAGCAGCTACCCGCGTCAACGCGACTTCAAGCTCGTCGATGGGATGTGAACCCGGCATCATGTCAACCACAAACCACTTTTCGGCACCGGGAAGATCGCCTCGCCACAACGCTGGGATGACCCCCGCTCTGACTAGACTCGATTTACCGCTGCCGCTCGGACCTACAATAGCCAAAAAGCGTTTGTAATCGCCGTTATCACTAAGACGGTTAATGAGCTTTGCGATTAGTTTTTCACGACCAAAGAAATCTTGATGATCAGCCGATTGAAATGCGAGTAAACCCTTGTAGGGATTTTGGGGATGAAAATCCTCGGTCGGAATGGAGATCGAACCAATCATTTCGCCGGGTTTTGCAATGAGATTGAGTTCTCTGGCTCGTATAATCGCTTGTACGCGGCTTCGAACGCCTAATTTGCCATATATCTGATTCACATGCCATTTAACAGTGCCGAGTGTGATAGTTAGGCGCTGTGCGATTTCTTTGTTGGACATGCCTTCAATAATCATTTGAAGGAGTTCGTGTTCTCGCTGTGTGAGCAGTTCCTCGACATTCGTTGAATTTCGCTTGAGACCTATTGCTTGTCGAAAATCTGCTGCTAATGCTAATGCATCTGGATAACGCTGTTCTGGATTTTTTGCCGTTGCCTTTTGAATAACCCGGTTAATTTCTATCCCCGAGCCAGCTTCTATATCCTCAATGTACGGCAATGGGTCGTTTATGTGTTTATAGAGCCGTTCAACTGAAGACATATTCTCGAAAGGATGATGCCCTGTAATGGTTTCATATAAAGTGATACCTAAACTGTATATATCTGCACGAGGGGTTACAGGTTCGCTACGCGCCTGCTCTGGGGATATATAATCGAGCGAGCCGACAATCGTTTCTTGTTGAGTATTCTGGGTAGCGAGGTTCAGATCTTTAGCAATTCCGAAATCTGTCAAATACGCGTTGCCATCTTCATCTAAGAGAATATTGCCGGGTTTGATGTCACGGTGAATGATACCGTTTCGGTGAGCCAATGATAATGCGCTGGCAATCTGATCAAGTATTAAGGCTGCTAACCGAAGCTCAAAAGGTCCATTTTGGAGAGCATCTCTTAGACTCCCACCACGCAGCCATCGCATAACCAGATAAGCACCTTCAGGATCGCGCCAATAGTCATATAAAGGTGTGATATGTGGATGCTCCAACCGCGCGACCAGTTGGGCTTCGCTTTCAAAGCGTCGAATGAAATCAGGGTGATTAGAAAGTCCCGGCAAAATGATTTTGATGGCAACTTCGCGTCCGACTGTGGATTGATATGCTTTGTATACCGCACCAAACCCTCCAGCACCGATACGTTCATGCATCTCGTATCCTTTGATGAGTTGTTTGAATGCAGTATCCATCAAGACCTCCTACGTCATTTTTAAACGATTTCAAAATTTCGAAATTATAGTAACGAAATGTAATGTCGCAAACGGCACTGATCAATAGATAGTGCCGTTTGACAAGAAATCAATTGAGCTTATTAAGCTGTGGGTGCTGGCATAGCGCCAAGTTGGGTAAAGAATCCGAGCGCATCAAACTGTGCCCATTCTTCGGCAATCAATCCATCGTCATTGAAACGAAACATATTGATAATCACAATGACAACCGGTTTGTGATTAGGTTTCAAAACACCTAACGGACTGGGGAAATCTTTATCAAATGTACCGGTAATTGTAGTGCGAGTGGCACCGAATTTGCCTTCAACAATAACTTGATCTCTAATAGCTTTAAAATCGGTTAGCGATGTATGTAACGCACTAAAGAAACCAATAACACCATCACGGTCAAGGTCACCCAATGGTGAATGAAGAGCATAATCGTCTGCTACAAGTTCTTTAACGATGTCAAAGTTTCCCGGTGTCACACCTTCATCAACGACGCGGATCAATACCGCACGCTGCGCCTCATTATGGTCATCAGGACTGGGTGTGACTTCTTGGGCAGATGTCATAAAGACCGAGAAGGGTGCGACGACACAGATCAAAAGTAAAACAACATATTTGGAATAGGAACGGGTTAACATTTGTTCTCCTATGCGGACTAATCGGAATTACTAAAATCTCGACAGAAGCAAGATGACAACCGATTGCCTTTTGCTTCGTCAACTGCAAGCATAGATTGAAAATAAATCACATTCAATGCGTCCCTAACCTTTCCCTATCCCCCTTTATGAACCTTCAATTACTAGTACGAGATTCCGCAGATTATGAATTGATAGGGGAGTTCCTCAGTAGAGTTATTTGTAGATTGGCAAATATCGTCGGATCGATTTGTAATGAGTATTAATGGATCGTAATGATGTTTTACCATTATCTAAACCTGATTAAAATCGCGATGTGGTTGTCAAAATAGGGTGGGGAATGGATAGGGAATCTGATGCGCGCTGGTTCCAACGGAGTGATTGCACCTAAAATGATATCTGCTTACACAGAACTCCAAGATTGCATGATTTAGGGTGCTTCGCCTAACTCGTCATACTCGATAAAGGATTTTCAGATGTTCGTTAACAATCCACTCGTTCAACAACTATGCGATCTATTTAGTAAGCATGATTTCAATGTTGCTGACGGTATCTTCGCATCACATTTTGTTGCTCATGTTCCCCTGATGCCTCTGCTTGATCGATTTGGATACAAAAGTTTCGTGCAAAGTTTTTATGCTGCGTTTCCAGACTTTCGACAAGAGATTCACAATATGGTCGTCACCTAGGACTGGATCGTTATCCAAGTAACCTATCATGGGACGCAGCACGGTGATTTTCTGGGGATTCCCTCGACTGATTGTGTCATTACGTTGCCGTGTATCCTCATGTTTCGTATTGAGGATGATTTAATTGTCGAAAATTGGACGGAAATGGATATTTTTGGCGTGGTTAATCAAATTAGTACTGCCCGTCAGTTGTGTCCTAATCCACAACTAAGTGCGAACTAATCAGCTTCAATGAACTGTTATATGCATCTTCGTAATATGCGAGCAAAAAATACTGACTTGCGAACAATTCATTAAAATGGATGGTAGGTAAATAAAAATATTTACTGCACTTTCAAATACAGTACAATATAATTGTTCGAACGGGTCGCCGCACCTATCCTAGATATTTCAGAGTTGAATTCGCTTTTAATCGAGCCGTCTATAGGTATCGACCTCGTCAAGTTGAACCTGCAAAAAAACAACTTCAAGCAAAAGTCATTGAACTTCGCTCAAGCGGGTGGAGCTATCCAGAAATCGCAAAACATCTCAATATTAGTGTTGGAACTGCCTGGAATATGGCGAAGCTGACAAAATAAATGATTTTATGGCATAGCCGTTAGATGCGATTTAGATTTTGTACGCGCTGTAGCATTCGACCAGCGACAAGATTTCGTTGCGATGAGTTACAACTCTTCTGTAAAGCAGATAGTGTTCACTTATGGTGTTACCTTGGACGACTAAATGTCGTCATTATTCGGTAGTTGTAAATCGAGTAGTGCTTCGACAGAGGAACGGAGGGTAGGGAGTTCAGCGATGCATAGTCGAAAATCTTAATTGAACCAACGCGAAAGCACTGTCACAAACTTTTGTTGGCCGGGCGGCTTGTGGATAAAACCCTCAGCCCCTAATGACATCACGAGATCGCTTGCATCAAGGATCTAGCAGATCAGTACCGGTGTATTCTTGGTTTGTGCGCTGGTCTTAAATTTTTGTAGTATTTCTAATCCATTCTGATTGAGGGCACCCACGAGGTCGCTAGAAGCTGATGCTGAGTCTACAGCTTAACAGCCTGTTGGTAGTTTTGTAAAATCTCAAATTGCCTCTTGAGGTTCACGCTACGTAAACCCTCATAATGTGCAGGTAGCAGCAAAATCATCAATGAGGAGTATCTCATCATGTCAAATATCACTCTTGTAACCTACGCGAGTCGTGCTGGTTCAACCGCTGGGGTTGCACAGGCAGTTGCTCATACACTGAAAGACAGGGGTATCGCTGTTGAGGTGTGCCCAATGCGGGATGTACAGGATATCACACGGTACAGAGCAGTCGTAGCTGGTAGCGCTGTCCGGATGAGTCAGTGGCTTCCAGAAGGGATGGCATTCGTAGAACATCATCGGCAGCAATTATTACAGAAGCCGTTTGCTGCCTTTGTGGTGTGCTTGGCAATGGCGGCGAAAAGTGAGAAAGGGCTTGAGAAGGTGACAGCGGCAGCCTATCTGCAACCAGTGCGTACACTGGTCCCGACAGTGAGTGAAGGGTTGTTTGCAGGTGTGCTGGACTTGAGTAAGCTTCCTCTGATGTATCGGATTCCCTTTAGATTGGCGACGCTTTCTGGCATCTTCAAGGAGGGAGACTATCGCGACTGGAATACTATCCATCAGTGGGCGAACGATCTACTGCCAAAACTGGTGGTGTAAGCCATCATCGCAAATCAGGCATTCATCGTGATGTAGAGACACCACAGGAGATCGAAGCTATGTTTACCGTAGGAGAATTTGCACACCTTGCACAGGTCTCTAAACGTCTGCTCCGGTACTATGATGAGATCGGTTTGTTTAAGCCCGACCAGACTGACCGCTCATCCGGATACCGCTTTTATAGTGCCGGGCAGATGGCCCCTCTCAACCGGATTTTAGCGCTTAAAGAACTGGGCTTATCCCTTAGCCAGATCCAACGCACCTTGGATCATGACGTCTCGACGGATGAGCTACAGGGGATGCTTATGCTCCGAAAAGCCGAGACTGAACAACAACTGGGCATAGAATTGCGCCGGATGCGGGAGATTGAAGCCCGTCTACAATCCATCCGTGACGATGAATCTAATACGCCACCGAATGTGATCCTCAAGCAGGTTCCTCATCAACCCACGTTGAGTGTGCGCCGTGTCGTTGAGGATTTTGAAACTGGGATGGCTATCTATGCTTACATTCAGGCTGCGCTTCCGTCCTCACTGGCTGACTGTATGTTCTTTTGCATCTGCCGAAGTGACAGCGGCGTGACGAATAATCTTGACCTTGAATTTGGTGTATTCGTGAACAAACCACCTGAGGCATCTCTTGTTCTGGCAGGGGAGTTGACACTTATGCGTGGCGAACTGCCTGCACAGTCAATGATGGCAACGACCGTTGTGACGGGTGCATTGGAAACTATCCATACCGGATATGCAGCAATTACGCGCTGGTCAGTGATTAACCGCTATCAACTCGAAGGATTGCACCGCGAATTGTGCTTACAGTTGCCAAAAAGATCAGATGGGAGCGATTTAATTACCGAGATACAGGTTCCGGTAAAGCCACTTCCATTAACAGGTGGAGTGGAGTCTTAACAAATCCAACAAATACTTTTGAAAATCAAGGGGGTAAAACCTAGAGCAAGAAAGCTCCAGATATCGTGTCTGGTGTTAGGTAGTTATCTTTACTTCTCGCGCCAGTCAGAAGCAAAGGACAATCATCAACACGATCTCAATAAATATTGCCACCGAGAGTTCGGCGCTCGATAACAGAGCAATATTGCCGGATGTAAACCGCATCAGCCCGCTGACAAAGATGAGCCGGAACATCAGGTTTAATATCTCCTGATACTTCTTCAGATTTGTTGCGGACATGATCATTAAAACCCCGATAACGCCGAAACCTCCTCCGAAAAATCGAAAGTTGCTATCCTGTACGCCATAGCGGGCCTCATTGGTCACGAGCAGAAATTCAGTTTCACCCTGCCAACCGAGAGACGTGATACCGCCTACGCCGAAGTCAATGCTGAGGAAAATGCCGTATATTCCGAGTAGAATAAGCACGGCTTTGAGTGCCTTGCTGCTGATAGTGTTCATAGGTATCCGTCCTTCATGTATTTTTCGAGATCGCGCAGGCAAGTGCTTTATGAAACTCTGCCTGCGCTGTGTGAGGAGCGTTAAAGCTTACGAGTTGTTCCAGATGCCGGTTTGAGCCACCTGTTGAACATATTCAGAAAAATCACGGGCTTTTCTGCCCAGTGCCTGCTGAACGCCATCCCCTAGGTATGCGTTTCGTCCATCCATCACCGTTGTAAACAGATACTCCATGAGCCAGACAATTGCGTCGGGCACTCCTACATCCTTCGCTCCCTGTGTGTATGCTTCTACTGGGACAGACACATACTGGATTTGACGTCCGACAGCCCGACTGATTTCTTCAACGGCCTCTTTAAATGTCAGCAGACGTGGTCCCGTGACTTCATAGATCTTTCCACTGTGACCATCTTCTATCAGGGCAGCAGTCGCAACATCAGCAATATCGTCTACATCAATGAACGGCTCTGCCATAGTGGTTGTGGGCAGAACAACCTCACCGCTCTGGATGGATTCCAGTACAAACCCTTCACTAAAGTTCTGTGCAAAGAAGCTGGCACTCACCACAGTCCATGCCACCCCTGATTTTGCGACAATGGTTTCACACAACTGTGCTTCTGGTTCACCACGACCGGAGAGCAGCACCAAACGCTGCACACCGCTCGCCACTGCCTTATCGACAAATTTTTGAATTGTGTCCACCGCGCCGGGAATTGCGATATCTGGCTGATATGCGATGTATGCGGTAAGAACATCCTTCAAAGCAGGTGTCCAGGTCGCTTCGTTCTCCCAGTCAAATGGAGGGTTTGCCGATCGGGAGCCGATGCGGACTGGAATATTTTGCTGCTGCAGACGCTGTACAATGCGTCGTCCAGTTTTTCCAGTTCCACCGGTGATAAGTATCAAATTCTGTGTCGTCATAGCTAATCCCTTTTGCTTGTATTGATGTGGTTTTCAGTCAATAAATGACTGATATGGCCATCATACGGGTTAACGTGACGTGAACCTCAAGAGGCAATTTCGCTAACTTGCAAAAATAGCTAGTGAATGTTGATTGCGTTGTGAACGCTGTACATTTTTTATCCAGATTTCACAATCTGATGTAACCGCGTCCAATGTAGCGCTAGTGCTCTTCCGCAACAGGCATGTATTGGATACTTACGCGGCCATGATTTTGCCCTTTACAGCTTTTTCGTTGCCGTTCACCGTTCTCACAATGCGTAATTATTTCGATGATGCTCCCACAGAGCTACTCGATGCCGCCATGATCGACGGTTGTAATTCTCTGAACGCTTTGTGGTGGGTTATCCTGCCCATGAGCAAAGCCATTTCGACCGTGGTCGTGATCTGGACATTCCTCGGCCGTTGGAACGATTATTTTACGGCCTTGGTTTGCATCCGCAGTGATGAAATGCTGCCGATGACTCATTTGCCCAATTTCCTTGTGCATCTATTCAATACACTCGGAACAGTTTGGTGGCAATATTCCGTGAGGTATTGGATTGACATTAACCCTTAAAGGAATAAGTTGTATTTGATGTACTTTTAAATACAGCACAATATAATTGTTAGAACGGGTCGCCGTACCTATCCTAAAAGTTTCAAAGTTGAATTTGCTTTTAAGCGAGCAAGATACCAAGCTCAACCTCGTCCAATTGACCCTGAAAAATAGAACTTAAGGCGAAAGTTATTGAACTTCGCTCACAACGATGGAGTTTTCCAGCTATTGCAAGACATCTAGATATCAGTGTTGGAATTGTGTGGCATATCGTTAATAGAGATACAGTCTAATTTATTGCCATGAAACATGATTTTGAACAACTATGATCAGGTTAGTATAAATCTCTATTGCCGCTAACCTGATCCATTAAGATATGTAAAACTATTCCAGCATGATGGCTGCTGAGAGAGGTGGGACAACAACTTCATCAGTAGAAGATTGCCAGGCTGTATCTTCCACAAGACGATAACGACTCAATGGCTGTTGATTATCTAGCCTGACTTGTGCCGTAATCGAATTACTGTCATCGTAGTTAACCACCACTACTCCTGATTTCCCGTTGATACGATTTTTGAACACCGAAAACTGCTGGTGAGCCTGTTCATCGACCATTACAGTTGCCCCTACTTTGTCCCGGAATTCACCTTCCCATAGATAGTCGCGGATTTCGGTACGCAGGGCATCCATTTGCTTTCCGTAAGCCATCGTCAAAAGATAGTCATCCAGCCGTCCTTTGAAATTATACGGTTCATAACTGATAATGTAACGGTACATCAGGCACTGGTTAATCATATTGCGGTCGTTAAAACCGGTGACTGCCGTCAACAACGGCACATCCGGCAGCATGTAGCGGGATAGCGGGATATGGTTGACGCGTTCGCTGCGGTGATAAGAAGCATGATACGTTTCAAACTCCCAATCGTAGCAGGCTTCTCCTGCATACAAAAAATTGGGATTAACTGCCTTTGAAATTTGTGAGAAGCGCCGGATCAGTTCATTGTCGTTGGCATAAACCATGCTGCCATAACGATGCCCATGATTAGCGTCAAAGCACAGCAAGGCAGGGGTGTGGTGTAAGCACTCATCGAATAGGAAACCATCGGGGTTTAGCGCCAATATTTTGTTGAATTCTTCATCGCATACACGCAGATACTCTTCATCCAAAAAGCACATCGGGATTAAGCGCTTGGTATTGATGTCGAGCAACTGTGTGGCCGTCTGGTACTGGTAACCGCTGTAGTGATAATAATCGCCGTAAGGATCTTTAATAGCTGAGTTCACGAGATCAGTACGGAAGCGTTCGGTCGCCCGGTCCGCCCACGTAAACTTAGCGAATAAAATAACCTTCACACCCATCGCTTGAATCTTAGTAATCGCTTCCTTGAGTTCCTCATGTGTGCCAAGCTGCGGATCATGGTCATGTGAGGGATTATATTGATCTTGCCCACCGTGATTCCAGCCAACTAGTTGAATGGCTTTGACACCATGCCGCACACAATCTTCACCAATTAATGGTAAATCGCGGAACTGCATTCTTAATTCATTTTCGGGCGAGTTAATATGGATCTGCTGCCATGAATGCGGTTCTTTTGCCCATTTGGGAATCGTTGGCATCGGCATCCATGTATCGCGCCACTGTTTATAAATATCAACGCCGTACTGCCAATCCCCTTGGAAAGGCTCAAGTATCAATGGGGTTAAAGCGCGGGTTTCGCCTGGTTGCACATAAGGAACATGTACGGCAGCGAAGCGTGTTGCCACATCCTTCCCACCAATAGTCGGCTCATCGGGAGTGCGGCCATTTAATTGGTGCAGCGAGGCGTTTACCCGAGTCGAAAGGGAGTTGTCGTAGCCCGGTCGTAACTCCGTATGCCATGCCACCAGTTCATTAGCGGATGATCCTACGCCCACATAGAGACCTTGCTTGGCACCGCGCAGCAGCATAAATGGAGCCATCGGCGCGCCCACGCTGTGTGTATCACTGGCGAACTGCGTCGGGAAGTCGATGCCATAATAACCACGCGAATTCTGGTAGGTCGGCCATAGCCACCATTCCTGCGCAGTCGCATACGTGTAGGAGAATGTCTTGAACCATTCTTCGTCCTTTGGCCGTTGGAGATCACCGAAATACGGGCAGTAGACATTCTCGACCATGCAGTCCGAATGATTCTCGACCGTCATTTGATAACGCGCTTGACGTTTGTCGAGTGTAATTTGCAGCGTGATCTTAATGTTTTGGTTTCCGCCATATTCGGAGATAACTGAGTCCCATGTAAAGGTCAGTCCGTTGGCGCTCTTTTCAGTATTCGACAGACGTTGTTTTTCGCCAAAGACTGGATTGTCACGTTGGTGAGGCAGGGGAACGAGCAACCGAAAGGATAAGCCAAGATGTGGCCGTGACACTATTTCCCAGCCGGTTTCGACGGCCACGAGTTTGGTCAGCGCGCCGTTATCAGAATCAAATTCCAGATGCAGCGCTTCATTTTCGAGAGTAAGAGGTGGCATAATCGGTTTCTCCAATGTTATTGTGGGAAAAAGTAAATAAGTTTGAGAGATAATCGGGCTGCGTCTAGCCTTTGACGGCTCCTGCCGTTAATCCTCGAATAAACCAGCGCTGAAGCAGCAGATACACAATAATCATGGGGATGGAGGCGATGGACAGCGCCGCAAACACTTGCTCCCAGTTGGTTCGTCCGAAGGTATATGAGAAGGATTGAATCGCCACTGGCAGCGTACGGGTATTAGCTGAATGCAGGAGAACGAGTGGGTTAAAGAAATCGTTCCACGCGCCCAAGAATTGCAAGATGCCAACGGTTGCAATCGCAGGTGTGGAAATAGGGAGTACAATGCGCCAAAAAGCTCCGAAGCGTGATGCGCCATCTACGACCGCCGCATCAATCAACTCAGCTGGAATTTGCCGGAAAAACGCTCGAAAGATGAAAATTGACAGTGGAATACCGTTGGCAACAGTTGGTAAGATCAAACCCGGCAGGGTGTCGATCAGGTTGAACTTGGCAATCAAAATATATAGGGGAATAATTGGCACCGGCGCTTGCATGGTCACGATAAACATCAAGAAGATGGCCACCGAGAAACGCAGCCGGAAGCGAGCCAGCGCATAACCTGCCAGCATGGATATGACCAGCACCAAAAAGACCGTTGCCAAAGCCACGATGATGCTGTTACGCAGGGCAGGTCCAAGCTGTCCTGCCGCCCATGCTGTTGTGTAATTGGTCAGCGCGAGGTTCGCGGGCAGTCCCCAAGGATTGCTCATGAGTTCACCGCCGCTCTTAAAAGAAGCAATGAACATCCACAAGACAGGATAACCGACAACCACCCCAAAAAAGGCCAATATAAGATGGCTGACTATACGCCGCATCCGGTCCTGGCCCTTGATGCCAAGCTGCGAACTGCGCGCCGCAATTGATTTTTGGGACATATACTGCCCTTGCTTAACCGCCATGTTGGTTGGCTCCATCGCTAGTTTGCATCTGATTCGGCATACGTTTCGTCGGACGCAACTATTCGCAGTTGTACCAGTGCGACGATTGAAACCAGAATCAATAGTGCATATGAGATCGCAGCGCCATATCCCAGCTTGCCAAATTGAAAAGCTTGCTGATACGAATAGAGCGCCAATACATTGGTCGCTCCGGCAGGGCCGCCCTGCGTCATGATGTATGGAATATCAAAAACGTTGAAAGCGCCCAACAGCGCCAAAGTGATATTAATAACCATCACCGGTCGCAGCTGGGGAAGAGTAATCGCGGTAAATTGTGCCCAGCGTGATGCGCCATCGACCCGCGCCGCCTCATAATATTCTTGTGGAATGGTTTGTAAAGCCGCAAGGAAAATCACCATGTGAAAACCGTACCATTTCCAGATGTCCACAAACATCACCGAAATCAATGCATATTTGGCATCGCCGAGCCATTGAACGGCCAAATTATCCAGATGGACGAAGCGCAGTAGGCTGTTGACCAACCCGAACTGGTCATTATAAAGCCACGTCCATAACACGCTGATGACTACAAAGGACAAGACTACTGGCATAAATAGAACTGTGCGATAGATGGTTTGTCCGCGCAGAGCTTGATTGAGCAATATCGCCAGCAGCAGCGAAATCAATATTTTGCCTGTGACTGTGCCGAGTGCGTATTGCAAATTATGCAGAAAGGCTGGCGTAAGTTGGTCATCGGTGAACATGCGCTGGTAATTGAGGAGGCCGATGAAAACCGGATCTTTGATACCATCCCAACGGAGCAGCGATAGGAAAACACCCGCAATCATCGGTAGGAGTTTGAAGAGTGTGTAAATGATCAGCGCAGGTGCTATCCAGAGATAAAGAGTCCACGACTTTTTGCGAGGGGTCTTTTGAGTTTCGATAGGTACTGGCTCGGAAGTTGGAAAAGAAGTCGTCATTTATCAGTCCAAAAACAGATATTTTTTATTTCACTTCGAATGTCAGCCTTAAAAGCAAAGTCGTGGTGGAAACAGGTTTATGCTTCCACCACGCTTTGTGTTAGCTCACTCTAAGATCCGAATACGTAACCGTCCTGAACAATTTCGTCGAATGTTTTCTGGATGCTGGCTGCTGCTTCATCCGGCTTCATCGTGCCGGCTACAATGGCTTGTTGATTTTGCTGAAAAGCCTTTGTGATTTCCGGGGGCCACAGCCAATCCAGATAGGTGAATTGGTTGGGTGCGCATTCCTTGGCGTATTTCAAGGCGACTGGATCTTCACTGGCAACGACATTCTTATTGCTGGAAACGGGACGGCTGTTGGTATCGTTTTCCCACTTAACCCATTCGTCGCTGGTCATCAAATCCATGACACTGAGCGCCAATTCCTGACGTTCCGGCGGAACCTTAGCGTACATGCCGAGCGCTGATCCTACGCCACCGGGCAACTGACGTTTGATGGTGGTGTCACTGACCGCGAGAACGGGCGGCATGAGCGACATTTCCAAGTCTGGTGCCTGATCGGCTGAACCATCGGCAGGTTTCTTGGCTTTGCGCCAATTGGCAATTTCCCACGGGCCAAAGTACCAGAACAATGCCTTACCCTGAAAGAAGGTTGCTTCGGTGTCGGCATCCAAGCCCAGCACATTGTCGATGAACATTTTGTCTTGTGTGAAGTTATAGAGGATTTCTAAGGCGGCAACGTGCATCGGATCAGTCCACTTCATATCCCCCTGAAGTGTCTTGATGGTCATCTCGATGGGCTGATTGCCAGAGGTTTGGGCGAATGCCCAGAACTGCCACACGGGCCACAGGTAAATATTTTTTCCTTGATGGGTGAAGACCGACGCGCCGACTTTCGCGAGTTCCGGCTGTAACTTCAGCAGATCGTCATAGGTGGCTGGTTCTTCCTTCACACCGATTTTGTCCAGCAGGGCTTGATTGTAGAGGAAGGTAAAGCCGTCAATGCCGCCGCGTGGCAGAGCCCACTGCTTGCCATTGAGGTTGTATGTTTCTGCTGATACAGGTTGGAACCGATCTAAATAATTTACTTTGTCAGTCAAATCGGCCAATTTACCAGCAGTAGCATAACGGCGCAGATC
>JACDGI010000027.1:21397-23453 GCA_013821665.1 Anaerolineae bacterium | reverse complement strand
CCTGTAGTCCATCGCGTGTCGCGTTCAATGACCCAATCGCCGCCACTGCCCGATTTGTCGAAAGAACGCCCGACTCTTCCTGTTCCAACATGGTTCGCAAATCTTGAATCGTTGAACCGGATTGCCCGATCCAGCGTGTCTGCTTAATGTAAACATCACTCAAATCGACTTCGGCCATCGTTCCGCGTGCCACACCCGCGAATACATTCATCACGCCTTTTGCTGCCAAATACCGCGCCGAGTCCGAGATGAGTGCGGGTACAGGGGCCAGTACCACGATGTCATCAAAGCCGTTTTCCAAATAAGGATTCATCAGCGCCTTGAACGCTTCGGGGTCTTTCATCGGATTAATGCAGATATAGTCGATGTCGTTGGCTTTCGCTTCTGGCATAAAGCTGTTCTTGAGGTCTTCTAGACGGTGATCGCTGACATCTGTGCAAATGACCGTCTTTGGCCCGTTTGGAACTTGCAGCGCCCGTTGGACGTGCATCCGTCCCATTGGCCCCGCTGCTCCCACGAACCACGCGCTTCCGCCCGCTTTTAACGCCGACCGAACCGGCACTTCGCTATAGGCTTTGGCAATATCCGCGCTCGTTGTGCCTACATATTCCCATCCGTTGTAGTGGATGCGCCCCATATCCACTTTCAAACGCCGCGAGAATTTCTGATCAGCCACCACCGCGAACATACCCTTATCCGCCAAGCGTGGGCTAACTTTTTCGACAAGATCAGCATCTGCCCCCAGCAGCACAATATCGTCAATTTGCTCGACAGGTGGATGAGCAACATCCGCCACGTCGATGACTTCCACACCCAGATTTTGCGCCTGATTTTTTAGTTGTTTGGCAAATGCGCTTGGAATGTTGGTTAGCAGCAGTCGTATCGGATGCGAGGCCGTATCAAATCCTGCACTTATCGTATAGTCATGTCCTTCAGCCGATGACGTACCGATGATCCATGTGGTACCACCTGCCTTGAGTTTGCTTCGATATTCCAGTCCGTAGGCCGCGATCACACACGCCCACGGCTCAGTTAATGCGCTCTCAGCGTATCCGGTTGTATCCTTAATCGGCAGCAGGTAATTACCTTCATCACCTTCTAGCACGCGCCGGTCAATCAATCCGTAACGCGACAGGCCGCCTTGCATTTCATAGCCATAGGCGTAGCCCACGCCATCCACATAAATATCCGCTTGGATGATGAAGCGGTCGCCGGGATGATAATCCTTCTTAAGATTTTCACCGACCCCCACCACCGTCATGCTCACTTCATGCCCCAACACCACTGGATTCTCTTTCATCTTGCGATAAATGCGGGGATGTTCTTCGCCCAGCTTGATCACCTTGATGTCCGAGAAGCACAATCCAACAGCATCATGACGCACTAGCAGTTCATCCGGCCCATAAGCGGGCATCGGCGCATCAATCGGTTTGCCTTCTTGTCCGAGGTTTTCAAACCCCGCGCCATACAGCGGCCAAATCACATTGTGATCGGGCAGGGGAGTCTCGCCGTTAACGTATTCCTTCATTGTATCGGTCATGTTAAATAACCTTTCTCTACTCACATACTGTTCTAGTGGTTTTACGAAACCGCCTCATGCCTAGTATTTGTTCCCCTCCCTGTTACTACGGGGAGGGGCTAGGGGTGGGGTCGGTCTGTTGGAGTCCGATTCCTTGTTTTATTCCCTCCCTCGTTTACGGGGGAGGGCTAGGGTGGGGGTTCTCTACCCTACATCTAATACTTTTAGAACCGCTTCTGGCGACAAATCTTTCGTGATTGCCGGTTTCGTATTTGGCTTAAATAAATATCCGGCTTGTGTATAAAAATCATTACGCGCTTGTCGACTTGGGAGATGCATTTTCGCCCATGCACTTTGATAGCCTAAACCATATTGCCGTTGCAACATCGTATGCCCGTAAACAAAGTGCGCCCCATCCAAAAACGCTTGTTTGACCGGAGCCAGTTCCGGCGCGTTGAAATCGTCCACCAACTTGTTCCCAAAGCTGTTCATTTCCGTGCCGATATTCAGCAGCAGCGCCATCGACTTGGCAAGTTC
>JACDGI010000027.1:0-21387 GCA_013821665.1 Anaerolineae bacterium | reverse complement strand
GACCTTATACAGTTCTTGCACTTTGACACGCTTGCTTTCAGGATCAGCGATGTTCCAGTTGCGATCTGGCACAATATTCAGCGCCACCACCCCTTTATCGACCAGCATGTTGAGCAATTCGGACATAGCTTGTTCGCCAGCACTCAGACCATCCAGCCATGTTGCACAAGGCAGCGCTTCACAGGCGATGATCAGTTCGTGAACTTTTTCGACCGACGGAAACGTATCCGGGCCGGGTTGGATGTAACCGACACTGCCTTTTTTCATGAGTTTGGTGCGCACGAAGTTTTGGAATTTCGCTGGTTCTTGTGTCAGGCTGCTGATTTCCTGCTCGGTCGTGCCGAGTTTTTCTGCCCAAAAATGGTTGATGTCGCTGGCTTGTTGTTCAACGGCCTTCACGTACGCCAGTACAATATGTCGTTCAGTGGGATTGCCCGCAGGTGTCAACGGCAAGATGTCTCGCTCGAAATCCACACTCACAGGTGCAAGGTGCTTGTTGATGCGGCTGACCATCTCATGATAGCGCAGTGAAGCACTCTGCCTCAGCCCCTCAAGGATTGGAGCCGCCGCACTCGGTACTGCGCTTTGGGTAAAGCCGATACCCATGTGATAATACACACCCGGCTCACCCGGTGAATTAATCTCGCGTGATGCAAATTCAGGCACGAAGACGCGGGTTTCAAGTCCTGCCGTACCGCGAACACCAGCTACATCGCACGCGCTCAAAAACTCGTCAACGGCATCCAGCACATCAAAATCTACGATGCCGATCAGTTGATAACCTTGTTTCTTCGCCAGCCACGCCAGTGACGTTGGGGAATGTCCGTAAGCATTGTACGAAAAAAACGTATGGCAGTGCATATTGGCGATAGGCGTTTCGGCTTTTACCGCAATTTCCTCGGCCTCGACCTTTTTTATCAGCTCATGGAGCGCCTGTGTCCGCACAGCCAGATCAAAGCTGTTCAGATTGGTCTCAAGCGCTGCTATGTAATCGTTCAATATCGACTCCTGTTTTCACCAAAACCTAATTTCTCAATAACATTCTATTCTCGAACCCGCAAAATGCGGAGTGGTAGGGGCGCAACATGTTGCGCCCTTGATTTTCCTTTTACTCCGACATCTTTATTCGTATTCAGGTTTAAATTTACAAACCACGCAAACGCTTTTCCAACTAGCCTCTAACATTCTTAACAATTTTTCTCTCTTAAAACCGATAGTGCCGAACCCTCCAAAGAGTTACAAAATGTTCTTCCAAAATGTAACCCATTTGCTCCCTATCCGTTATATGATTCTTTATCGGAACCTTGTCTGGCTCCCTCCCCTGTACACGGGGGAGGGTTGGGGTAGGGGTTTCCGCGCATCTTAACATCCCCGAACGTTTTTTGTGGCAGTAACAACGTCGAATGGCACTGGTGCCGCCGCCGCCACTGCCGCCATAAAATGCATTCCGAATCTGCCGCATTTGCAGAATTTGCCGCATTTTCCGCAGATTTGGCACTATGCTCCCTCAAATCCCGCTGCCAAATCCATGCTGTAACAACAACAGCAACAGCATCAACTGCAATTTCCGAATCATTTGACTCGATAAGTCAGAAAAACCGCCCTTCAAGACCACGGCTCAAGAAGGACGAAAAACAATCGCTATATACCCGACCGGTTCCGTACCAGAATTTCCGACGTGCCTTGTTCGCTCGAAACCTTATGCCCCGCAAGTGGTATCACACGCTCATGGATGGTATCGATTATCCACTCTTTGCCGGGGAAGAATGAATCTTCAAGTTCGGCTGGCGGTGTAATCCAGTTACGCGCACCCACCACCACCACTGGTGCATCCAGATAATCGAAGGCCAATTGGCTAATGTTGGAAGCCATCGTATGCAAGAACGAACCGCGTTCGCACGCATCCGATGACAGCACGACCTTACCCGTCTTCTTGACCGACTCGACGATTGGCCCGTAGTTCAATGGATTGATAAAGCGTGCATCAATCACTTCCGCCGAAAGATTGTATTTCGTTTCCAGTTCAGCAGCAGCTTCCAACGCGCGGTAAAGGGTTGCACCCACCGTCACAATCGTGATGTCCGTTCCACTGCGGCGAACGACCGGTTCACCCATTTCGATCTCATAATATTCGGTTGGTACGCCGCTTTCAACCAATGTTTCCGGCTCGGTATACAACCGTTGGCTCTCAAAGAAGATCACCGGATCAGTCCCATGCAGCGCCAGATTAAGCATACCCTTAGCATCGTAAGGTGTTGCCGGGAACATCACCTTCAAACCGGGGATGTGTGCCACCATTGAAGACCAATCCTGCGAGTGTTGCGCGCCGTACTTCGCCCCGACCGATACACGCAGCACCAGCGGCATTTCCAACACATTAGCCGACATCGACTGCCACTTCGCCATCTGGTTAAAAATTTCGTCGCCGGCACGGCCCATAAAGTCGCAGTACATCAGCTCCGCCACCACGCGTCCGCCGGACATCGCATAGCCGACGGCTGTACCGACGATAGCCGCTTCTGAAATCGAGCTGTTGAATAAACGATGATAGGGCAGGACTTCCGTCAATCCACGATACACGCCAAATGCGCCACCCCAATCTCGGTTTTCTTCACCATAAGCGATCATGGTTGGGTCTTCATAGAAGCGGTTGGCTACAGCCTCGAATAACGCTTCGGCAAAAGTCACGCATTGCAGCTTGGGCAGCGGCTTGCCATCTTTAAGGCCGAAGCGATTTTTTGCGAGTGTTGTTTTCAGGCGGCTTTCTTCTCTGGGAATCAGGACTTCCGCAGTGCCTTCCGCCATCTTATCTTTCAGCTTGTTCGAAAACATCATCTCGCCAATGACGTTGGTTCGTACATCCACACGCGGCGAAATATCCAACGAAACGGCAGCTTTCAAAACCGGAACGATCCGCTCGTGAACTTCATTCAGAATAGCATCCAACATCGGCTCGTCGGCGTGTTCGTTTTTAAGCAGATAATCACGGTAGCTGATGAGCGAGTCTTGCGCTCGCCACAGATCAACTTCCGACTTATCGCGATAGGACGACGCATCCGATGGTGAGTGACCCGCAAAGCGATAGGTGACGGTATCCAGCAGGACAGGGCCATCGCCCGCTAACAAAGTTTTCTTCTTGCGTTCAATCGCGTCCGCCACAGCAATCGGGTTATAACCGTCCACCCGTTCCGAGTGCATCCCCTGTGGATTTACACCCAAACCCACGCGTGCCAGAACGCCGTAGCCCATCGTTTCGCCCATCGTCTGGCCGCCCATGCCGTAGAAGTTGTTCATGAAGTTGAACAAAATTGGTGGCGCACCACCCTCGCCCCACAGCGTATGATATTGATCCATTGCTGAGAACATCATAGCTTCCCACACCGGCCCGCAGCCCATCGACGCGTCACCGATATTGGCGATCACAATTCCCGGCTTCTTATTGACCCGTTTGAACAGTGCTGACCCAACCGCAATATCCGCCGATCCACCGACCAGCGCATTGTTGGGCATCACACCAAACGGCGGGAAGAACGCGTGCATCGAACCGCCCATCCCGCGGTTGAAGCCGTTGTCACGTCCAAATATCTCCGCCAATGTGCCGTAAAGCACATAATCAATGGCGATTTCTTTAATGTTCTTCTTCGAGAATTGTTCGACCACTTTGAGCGCTTTGCCGCCCATGTAGCCTTCCATGATTTGGGTGAGTTCCGCCTCAGAAAGCTGGTGAATAGACGACAAACTCTTAGCGAGAATTTCACCGTGGCTGCGATGCGAACCAAAAATAAAATCGTCCGGTGTCAGATTAAAACTTTGGCCGACCACCGAGGCTTCTTGTCCGATGGAAAGATGTGCTGGTCCCTTATGGTTGTATTCAATGCCCTCGAATGTGCCTTCTTTTTTGATCCGGTCGAGCATCGATTCGAATTCGCGAATGATCGCCATATCACGGTACATCCGCACCAGATTGTCTGATCCGTATTTTTGCGACTCCGCAATCGGGTCAGACTCGTAAGCATTGATGGGAATTTCCACGCTTGAGATGACCGATTTTTTACGAACATCAGCGGGATTGATGATGAGAGCTTTCGTCATTGTATCTGTCCTTAAGGTTGAGTTGTATAAGTGCGATCTGTAAACAAATTTTCTGACTTATAGCGCGAGCAGCATTTCAAATTGAGCCAGATTTTGGCTGAGCGCTTGCAAGAAGCGGGCCGCCGGTGCGCCATCCACCACCTGATGGTTGATCGTCAACGATAATGATAACGATTGGATAAACTCGACTGTGCCATCGACATCTACCGGCTTCAATTGGACGCTGCCCACCCCCAGAATAGCCACTTGTGGTGGGTTCAAAATCGGTGTGAAGCTCTCGATGCCGAGGCTGCCTAAATTGGTCACGGTAAACGTGCCGCCAGCCATATCGTCGGTCGTGGCCTTGTTATCCAATGCTGCACCAGCCAGCCGTTTGGCTTCCTGCGAAATTTGGCTCAGGCTCAAGCGGTTGGCGTATTTGATGACCGGTACGACCAATCCACGCGCCGTATCCACAGCAAATCCCAGATGCACATTTCTGTACTGTTCAATGGTCTCGCCCGTGAAAAGCGCGTTCAACTGCTTGTGCTGTAACAGCGTTCGCGACACGGCTAGTAACACCAAATCATTAACCGTAACGCTTTGTAAATTGAGTTCTTTGGCGCTTGTCTTCAATTGCTTTCGGTAATTCAAGACTGAACGCGCATCCGCCGAGGCATTCAGGGTCAATTGGGCAGTAGTCTGCATCGAGTCCAACATGCGCGTAGCGATAATCTTACGCACGCCCTTCACCGCAATGATTTCAACATCATCGGCTTCCGGCGCAGTCGGGGTAGTGCTAACGCTTGGACGTGGAATGAGGTCCTTAGTTGTGATTCGCCCGCCATTACCGGAACCTTGTGGCGGTGCTTCGAACTCGCCTTTCTTCATCATCGACTGAGCCAATGGCGTGATCTTCGGTTTACTCGTCAAGGCCGCTTGCACATCGCGCTCAATGATTCGTCCACCGGGGCCAGTACCTTGAATGTCAGCCCAATCGAGTTCTTTGCGTTCAGCCAATCCCCGCGCGCGTGGCGAAATCGCTTTAATGTCGCTGTTATTGCTTTGGATGGCTGCTGTTGGTGTTGGCTCAGGGCCAGGTGCGGCTGGTCCGGGGGTCTTTTCGGCGGTCGGTTCCGCTGAACCGGGTCGTATCCCCTCGATATTTTCGCCCGCTTCACCAATGGCTGCGATGACCGTTTGAACCGGCACATCAGCACCTTCTTTAAAGAATATGTCAATCAAGGTGCCTGCCGCCGGACTTTCAATATCCATCACGGCCTTATCGGTTTCAATACTACAAATGACCTCACCTTGGTTGACAGCATCGCCCGGATGTTTGAGCCAACTGACGATGATCGAACTCTCGACGCTGTTTCCGAGTTTCGGCATTAAAACTGCTGTTGCCATATAATTTTCCCTAATTTATTACGGCGCACTTTCTACAATGTTGATGGGTTTACGCTAAGAAATGTATTTTATTGTGTTGAACCCTTCAATATCGTTTGCTTTCGTTTCTCTATATTGTTGCACAGAGTTTAAACAAAAGTAACATAAATTCCCACAAAATTGGTCTAATAGTACAAATTGGGTTCAATAAAGTCACGAAACTTAGCCTATCCACTTTCGATTACGAAAAGTGAAACTCAATTTGCATCAAATTCATACGGTCAATACAAATCAGGACTCTGAAACAGTGAGCTAATCACCAATTTCAGAGCATGAAATATGAAGCTTATCGTATTGTGGAATATTTGAACAGGCGCGTGGAAATTAAGCAGTTAGCTGTTTCATAACTCTGGACGCAGTTTGAATTGTCTGCTGAATGATTTCTTCACTGTGTACGCTGCTCATGAAACCCGCTTCGAATTGGCTCGGTGCCAGATAAACGCCCGCTTCGAGCATCGCATGGAAGAACTTGGCGTAACGTTCTGTATGCGCATAGCGTTTGGCAACCGCATAATCATTAATGAAGGTTCCCTTTTCCTTCAAGAAATAAAACCCGAACATGCTGCCAGCGCATCCAACTTGAATCGGCAGATTGACAGAGTCCGCAGCCGCCTGAATACCTTCGATTAAGGTTGTCGTACTTTTTGCCATTGTCTCAAAAACATTGGGTTCTAATAGGGCATGAATGGTTGCTAAGCCTGCCGTCATCGCCAGTGGATTACCCGAAAGCGTTCCCGCCTGATACATCGAGCCGGACGGCGCGACCATTTTCATAATCTCACGTTTACCGGCATAGGCTCCAACTGGCAGCCCACCACCGATGACTTTGCCTAAGCAGGTAATATCAGGGTCAAGGTTCCATGCGGCTTGTGCGCCACCCGGTGCGACGCGAAAGCCTGTCATGACTTCGTCGAGAATAAACAGCGTTCCATATTGGCGGCACAAGGACTGTATGCCTTGTAAATAACCCTCCTGAGGCAGCACAAAACCCATATTCGCGGCAATCGGCTCGACAATCACAGCCGCAATCTCGTTCGGGTGTTCTTCAAATAACACCTGTATACCTTCAAGATCATTGAATTCGACGGTCAACGTTTTGGCGGTTGTGGATGCTGGCACACCCGGCGAATCCGGTAGTCCTAATGTCGCAACGCCGCTGCCTGCCTGTACCAGCAGCATATCCGCATGACCATGATAGCAACCTGCCATCTTGATGATCATTTCGCGTCCGGTGAACGCTCGTGCCAGCCGCAATGCGCTCATGGTTGCTTCCGTGCCGCTGTTGACGAAGCGAATCATTTCGATAGAAGGAACGGTATCAATAACCAGTTCCGCCAGTTCCGTTTCGAGCGCTGTTGGTGCGCCGTAACTGGTGCCTCGCGTCAGCGCATTCTGTAATGCCGCAACAACTTTGGGATGGGCATGTCCCAAGACCAATGGCCCCCACGACAGCACATAATCAATATAGCGGTTGCCATCCGCATCCCATATACAAGCGCCTTCTCCACGCTCGATAAAGCGCGGTGTTCCGCCCACACTGCGGAATGCACGTACTGGACTGTTCACGCCACCGGGAATAAGTTCTTGCGCTTTGGCGAATAAGGCTTCAGATTGGGTGGTATTCAAACGAGACTCCTTAAATGGCGGACGGTGTTGCGAGTGGCTGTTTTGTTAGATTGGAAAGGACTTGTTGGGCTGTGGCTTGCCCTTGTTTAATGCAATCAGGAACGCCAATGCCATGATACGAACTACCCGTAACATACAGGGCTGCTGGCAATGCTGCTTCAATGGCTGCCACACGTTCTAAATGATCGAGATCATATTGTGGATAGCCTTCGTGCCAGCGAAAGATATGCGAAAACACTGGCTCCGTATTGATTCCGAGCAGCGATTGAACTTCTGCACGAACTGCCGTTAGTAAATCGGCATCACTGAGTTGCATCATATTGCGTGTATGCGGGCCACCGAAAAAGACGCGTAATAAAACATGGTTTGACGGTGCGCGTTTGTTCCATTTCGAAGTCATCCATGTCATGCCGTCAATTTGGCGATGTTCGCTGCTCGGCACCACGAAGCCAAAACCGTCCAACGGATGTGACACATTATCCTTGTGAAACCCTAGATAAACCGCGCCGATACTCGAATAGCGGATTTCATCGAGTTTTGCGCTAGCATCCGCTGCAATCCCGGTTAACAGCGGGGCTGTAACTTTGGCCGGTGTCGCCATAATAACAGCCTCAGCTAAGAGCTGCTCACCCTGATCCAGCGTTACTATATAACGATTATCATTTGTTCGCTCTATAGCACTGACACCCGCTTCCAGCCGCAAATCACCTGTCAATTGGGAGACAAGCGAATTGATCAGTTCGTGTGTGCCAGTCTCAAATGATATGAATGGTGGTGTGCTATCAGGCGTTTTTGGTTGACGGGTGGCTCGCGCGCCCTTAATCAAACTTCCATAGCGTTTTTCGAGGGCTGGAAATTGAGGAAAGGTGGCTAAGATACTTTGTCGCTCGGCCTCAGCATTGTACACGCCTGAGAGTAGTGGCTCGGCAAGCTTATCCAGCATCTCCACACCCAAACGTCGTCGCACAAAATTGGCTAATGTCTCGTCACGCTCACTCTCGCGGCGTGGGACAAATAGGTCGAAGGCAACTCGCAGTTTTCCCCATAAAGAAAAAAGAGGTGACTTCAAAAAAGGCATCAGTTTGGTTGGAACAAGCAACTGCAAACCATCAGGTAGCGGTGTGAGTTTTCCCCGATTGACCACAAATGTGCGGCTCTTTTCCTGATTGATACTCAAAATGCGTTCGTTCAACCCAAGCTCGTGTGCCAGTGCTAATGCCCACGGCTTGCGTGTGAGAATGGCATCTGGCCCCCCCTCCAGAATAAATGGCGCGTCGCCAAACCCTTCGATCTGTTCCGTTTGAATTTTGCCGCCCCAGCGATTGGATTGTTCTAAAACGGTGTACTGTAAATTCAAACCTTGTTCGGCAGCCTTCTGTTGCAGGTACCACGCTGCACTTAACCCCGCGATACCACCCCCAACGATGACGACTTGCTTACTCGGTTGCCCGTTGCCCTCTTGAGCGACATCTGATTTAAACAACTTGGTATTCATGGACGAAATCGACCAGTCGTTTCACATTATCTACGGGCGTATTTGGCAAAATCCCATGACCGAGATTAAAGATGTGTCCGGCACGTCCACCCGCTTGATCAAGAATGTTTTGAGCGCGTTTTTGCAGCTCCGGCCACGGCGCAAATAAAGCTATCGGATCAAGATTTCCTTGAACCGCCACACCATCTCCCAAACGTGCCCATGCCGTATCGAGATCAATACGCCAATCGATACCGATGACATCGCCACCCGCATCGCGTAACAGTTCCAGTATGCCGCTGGTATCCGTGCCAAAATGGATAATTGGCACTCCAGACTCACGCGCGATTTCAATAGCATGTCGGGTATAAGACATGACATTTTGGCGATAATCTTCAGGTGCAAGTTGCCCGACCCAACTATCGAACAATTGCAATACCTGAGCGCCTGCTTTGGCCTGTGCCAGCAAATACTGACCCACAACCTCGCTGAGTTTTTCCATCAAGGCGTGCCATGTTTGTGGATCGCTCATCATCAAACTTTTGACGGTCAAATGATTTGCGCTGCCGCCACCTTCGACCGCATAAGCCGCCAGCGTATAAGGTGCGCCGCTAAAACCGATCAGGGGTAAGCCTCGTTGATCGAGTTCGACCCGTGCCAGCTTAATCGCTTCTAAGGTAAACCATAGACTCTCTTCGGGCGGCGTTACATACAACTGTGCCACATCATCAGCCGTCCGTACCGGATTATAGATGATCGGGCCTTCACCTTTTACAAAGTCCAGTTGTAGTCCCATGCCTTCCAGCGGTGGCAAAATGTCCGCAAAAATGATGCCCGCATCCAGATCAAAAGCGTTAATCGGTTGCATAGTCACTTCACAGGCCAACTCAGGCGTTTTGATAATTTCTAAGATGGAATACTTTTCGCGCAGTTGGCGATATTCGGGCATGTAGCGCCCCGCTTGGCGCATCAACCACACTGGTGTTGTATCCGTTTTTTCGCGGCGACAAGCTTTCAGTAATCGACTATTTTCCACAATCGAATTTGATTGTGCCTGAACGAAGTTCAAAGGATCTACGGACATTAACTTTTGCCTTCCAGCCAGCGCACGGCGTCTTGTGCGAAGTAAGTCACAATCATGTCGGCACCCGCACGTTTGATGCTGGTCAGGCTCTCCAAAGCACAGCGTTGCAAATCGATCCAACCATTCGCCGCAGCCGCATGGAGCATCGCAAACTCACCGCTGACTTGATAGGCCGCAATCGGTAAATTATATGACTTACGCACGGCACTCAGCACATCAAGGTAGGGCAGTGCCGGTTTGATCAGCAGCATATCGGTGCCTTCAGCCACATCCAAGGCAACCTCTTTCAACGCCTCGCGATAATTAGCCGGGTCCATCTGGTATTGGCTGCGGTCACCAAATTGCGGCGGACTTTCGGCTGCATCACGGAACGGCCCATAAAAGCCGCTGGCATATTTAGCAGCGTAACTCATCACCGACACATGTTGAAATTGGTTGGCATCCAGCGCTGAACGAATGGTTCCAACCATACCGTCGATCATGCCCGATGGCGCGATAATATCCGCACCGGCTTGTGCATGGACGACCGAAGCTTTGGCGAGGAGTTCGAGTGTCGGATCATTCAATAGGTAGCCCTTCGGTAGATGTGCTTCGTAATGTTCATCACCTATTTGGTTGATAATGCCACAGTGACCATGATCGGTGTATTCACAAAAGCACATATCCGAAATGACAATCAAGTCCGGTGCGATGTCTTTGATGGTACGGATAGCACGCGGCACAATCCCCTCTGGATTATAGTTGTCGCTTCCACAGGCATCTTTGATTTCGGGGATGCCGAACAAAATAACGGCTGGGATATTCAGCGCGACGATCCGGCGAATTTCGTCTGGCAGCCGGTCGAGTGACCATTGGAATTGTCCCGGCATCGAGAGAATTGGCTTCTGAAAATCATCCCCATGACGAATGAAAAGGGGATAGATAAAATTGGCAGGTGTTAAAATGGTTTCGCGCACCATGCGCCGCAGATTACTATTTACCCGCAGTCGTCGCGCACGTATTTGAGGGTAAACGGGATGCGCAGCATTGGCCGTTTCCTGTTGGTTCAGGTCTTCTTTGTTCACGATCATGACTTCGATTCTCCTATAGCCAATTCTGCGTAATAATGTTCCAACGCTGTTACAAGTCCGTCAATCGTATGTTGTTCCGGTATCACATCCACTGATAAATTGTTTTCGCGAGCCGCCGCTGCCGTACTGGTACCGATGCAAGCAATACATACAAACTCCAATAAATGAACATCGCCGCCTTCATTTTGTAACCGTTGCAAAAGATGAGTCACGGTCGATGCACTTGTCAGGGTAATCGCATCGACTTCAGCATTTCTGAGTAACTCCGGCAAATCAACACCGCCGCTGCCCATCACAGTTAGGTAAGCGACCACACTCGTTACAGTCGCCCCCATCGCGCTTAATGTCGTGGCTAAAATCGGTTCGGCGATTGCGGATTGCGGCAGTAGTACTCGCGCGTTTTTCTCTAATGGCAGTGCTTTGGCTAATGAAATAGCCGTATATTGCTCTGGAACAATATTTACTTTCAGCCCCAGTTGTTCTTCGGCATATTGGGCTGTTTTGGAGCCGACTGCGGCCACTTGTAGCTTAAATGGATAAGGCGCTCTGAATCCTATCGTATCCAAACTGTCTTGCAGCGCCCGCACCGTATTTGTGCTGGTTAGAATCAGCCAATCGAATCCACCCTCTAAAGCAGTCTTTAAAACACCGTTTAGTTGTTTTGTATCGGATGGCGGTTTGATAGCAATGCACGGATACAGGAGAGGTATAGCTTCTCTCGCCAGCAGCAGTTGTTCAAACTCACCCGCTTGGTGTGACGCGCGTGTAATGACAATACGTTTGCCTTCTAGCGCATTCATCTCACTGTCTCCAAAAGCGCAGCAACACCTTGCCCTAAAGCTATTTGAGCCAATTCATGACCCATTTGGACAGCCGATTCGATATTAGCCGTTCCAGATAGACTGACATCCACTTGTTGAGTTCCATCTACTGCATTAACGCGCCCTTGTAGATGAAGTGTCTCGCCTTCAATCGTTGCATAAGCCGCTATGGGTAAAGCACAACCGCCACCCAAACCACCTAAAAATGCACGTTCCGCGACCACCGCCATCTCGGTTTCAGCATGATTGATGGGTGTCAATAATGATCGCGATAGTTTTTCGTCGCGGCACTGTACGGCCAGTGCCCCTTGCCCCGGCGCAGGCATCATATCATCCAGTGAAAGAACGTCACTGATGACCTGATTTTGCCCCAATCGTTCCAGTCCCGCCGATGCCAGAACAATGGCATCATACACACCATCAGGATCGAGAGCTTTTCGAATACGGGTATCGATGTTGCCCCGAATATCGACAATCTGAAGATCAGGACGCTTATGCAGGAGCTGTGCAGCGCGGCGGCGACTGCTGGTGCCAACGGTTGCATTCTGTGGCAGTGTCGCCAACGTATAACTTCGCTTGCTGACGAGGACATCATTTGCTATTGCTCTTTGCGGTATTGCACCAACAGTGAGGCCAACTAGATTTTCAGTCGGCAGATCTTTTAAACTGTGGACAGCCAGATCGATTTTGCCACTGTGTAAATTGGTCTCAAGTTCGGCTGTAAATACACCTTTGCCCCCCAACAGCGGCAGTGGGGTGTCGAGTACACGATCACCCTGTGTGGTAATCACTTGGATGTGAACCTCTAACTTCGGCCACGCATCGCGCAAACGTTGGCTCACATAATCGGTTTGCCAACGCGCTAAAACCGATCCGCGCGTCCCGATTGTTATACTTTGCGGCATATTACTCATCTTGCACAGGCTCCACGACTTTACGCTCATCCAGTGAGAATAACTCTCTTACTGCGTGAGCATAATCATAATGAGAGTTATGCTGTGTCCGCGACTTCAAATTGACGGTTGGCGCATGAAGCAGTTTGTTCACGATACGATGCGCCATCTGTATGATGATTTCTTGCTCGTGGGGATTGATGTCTGGTAAACGGTTGAGAGCCTGTTCGATTTCAACTTGGGCCAGTGCCTCTGCATGTAGCCGGAGTTCCGTAATCAGCGGCACCACATCGCGGCTTTGCATCCAAAGCATAAAGGCTTCTAATTCTTCGTCGATAATTGACTCAACGTGTGTAATCTCGGATTGGCGCAGGCTGCGATGACCCTCGACAACCTGATGTAAATCATCAATATCATATAAACGGACGTTCGCCAGATCTCGGACATCGGCTGCAATATTTCTCGGTAACCCAATATCGACCAATAGAAGTGGCTGCGTGTGTTGCTCTAATGATGCTTGCACTAAATGTTCTGTTCGTATAATGGGCAGGGCTGAACGGGTCGCCGTAATGACAACATCAACCTCGCCCAAGACTTCTGCTAGATGATCCCAATCTGCTGCTTGGACACCCAGTTCGTTGGCGAGATTTTTGGCCTTTGAATCAGTGCGGTTAATCAATTGAATATTATTGATGTCATGTGCTTGCAGGGCTTTAACTGCTAATTCTGCCATTTGACCCGCGCCAACCACCAGCACTCGAATTGACGGATCAGAAATTTGTTGTTGAATTAATAAAACAGCCGCATGACTGATGGACAAAGTATGTCGGCTGATCGCAGTTTCCGTCCGAGCGCGTTTGCCAGCGTGAAGTGCCGCCGTAAATAAGCGCGATAGGATCGGGCCACCTGTATTGTTTGTCTGCGCCTGTTCTAGACCATCCGCCACCTGTCCTATAATTTGGCTCTCACCTAGAATTTGTGATTCTAATCCGCTTGACACCCGCATCAAATGTTGAGCTGCCGTTCGCCCTTGGAATGTGTAGAGATGAGGCGCTAAATCCTTAAAGGACATGTTCTGAGAATGGGCCAGAAAGGTTGTAATCGTTCGGAAGCTCGTTTCAGCATCTTCCGTTACAGTAAAAATTTCGAGCCGGTTGCAGGTCGAAACGATAACGACTTCTTCCAATCCTTCAGCGCGTAGCTTGATTAGAGCTCCCCGCAAAGCATCATCACCCAAATAAAACCGCTCCCGCAAGGCCACAGGAGCCGTTTTATAATCTAATCCCACCAGCACTAAATCCACAGTTCACTCACCCAACTTTGAACAAGCTTATCATTGAATGTCATTAGGCACTGACCTTCGCTGCGACAGGCCGACCGAGAGTTGGTAGACAGCAGTTAACAGGGCAAACATCATGGCTTGGCCCGCGAGTACCGAGAAACCGTTTTTCGCTGCTATCCCTTATGCGCTCGACGACCAGTTCGCGAATCATGCTGATAAATGCTGGATTCACACCTGCCGTTGCTGCACGTACCACATTGAGATCAATTTCCTCAGCCAGTTGACTTACTTCTGTATCGAGGTCGAATAGTACTTCCATATGGTCAGAAATGAAGCCAATTGGCGCGACAACCACATCCGTGACCCCATTAGCTTTCAGCGATTTCAGGTGATCGTTGATGTCCGGTTCCAACCACGGTTGGCCGGGGCCGCCGCTGCGACTTTGATAAACCAATTGCCACTTTGGATGTTCTAATTCATCGGCGATAAGTTGGCAAGTGTCTTTAAGCTGTGCCTCGTAATTTGAATTCTGTGCCATCCCTTTAGGAATGCTGTGGGCTGTAAAAGCAATTTCGGCGGCAGCCCGTCTTTTTTGAGGGATTTGTTGTAATGCAGTCCCTACATTTTCAACATTGGGTTGGATGAAACCCGGATGATTATAGAACTTACGCAGCACACTAATCTGTGGGGCATCGGGGCCAACTTCGGCCTGTGCCCGTTGAATATCCTCACGATATTGGCGACAACCGGAATAAGAACTATAAGCCGATGTCACAAATGCCAGCGCATTTTTGACACCATCTGATGCCATCTGTCTTACGGTATCCGTCAGCATCGGATGCCAATTGCGGTTGCCCCAATAGATCGGCAGGTTAGGGCCTTTGATCTCTAACTCCTGTTGTAATGCTGCAATCAGCGCCCGATTTTGTGCATTGATTGGGCTGACACCACCAAACAATTCATAATGATGGGAGACTTCCACCATCCGTTCATGGGGGACGTTTCGTCCGCGCAGTACATTTTCGAGGAAGGGCATAACCTCGTCCATCCCTTCGGGGCCGCCAAATGAAACAACCAATAGGGCGTCATAAGCTTCAGGAAGCCCGGAATGATTATCCAATGTCATAGGGTAGTGCCTCTGCCAGTTCATTAATGAGAATGCTATCGAAATCAGATCTGCGGTTTTGTGCCGACATAAATCATGCCATCGCGCACTTCAGCCCGATAACTTGCCACGGCTGCGTTGGCGACACCATCCACCACCGCTCCGCAGTTAAGATCGTATTTGGCATAATGCCACGGACAAGTGACCGTACAATTTCCCTCGTTCGTTTCGACTTTACCTTCACTCAGCGGGCCACGGGCATGTGAACAGCGGTTGCTCAGCGCATAGAGTTTGCCAGCGACGTTAAAGAGGGCGATTTGCTGCCCATTCAGGTAAACCACTTTGCGTTCACCATCTTTAAAATCAGCCGCCGTACACACTTCTGTCCATGCCTCAACCGCTTCTTGTTTCGCCTTCTTTGGCTGCGCAATCTTAGGGCCGCCGAGTGCATCCAATGCCTCGTCTAGCCCCATCTTCAGGCAGCTATAGAGAGGTGTATCCTGCAATGTGTATAGGCTGGCTTCCGTCTCGCGCAGTTCTTGCACCAGATCAAGAAAGTCTGAAGGTTCGTCCGTCTCAAAAGCCACCACGAATTCTTGATCGTCTAAACCAAACGAATACGTTGTATTCAGCTTGACAGCCGGATATTTGCGCCCGACACGAATATGCTCATCCATCAACGTTTGGCGATCTTCAACCGACAGTTGATACCACGGACGTGTTTTGATAAATGGATAAACAAAAAGATACTTGGCTTCACTGGGTGAAATAATGAGCCGTTCCACATCCTCATTCGGATTATCACGGATCTCATAGATCGAGCGTTTCGTTTGTGAGAGCAGCGAAACCCCCATCGTTAAATAACTGCCCATACGTGTAGATAAAATAGCGCTTGCCAATTCTTGGAACGGTTCTACACTTTCGGCAATCTGCCACAGCAACAGCTCGGCATCGGCGCGGGTTCCCATCAAACTATAGGGACGCAGCAACATGCGGCGATTAAATGTCTCGATCTTCTCAAGAAGTTCGCTTTTCTGGTCAGCTTGTTCGGTAGCAGGTAAGCGCCGCCACGGAGGATCGAGCTTATAAAAAGCAAATCTTACATACTGTCGTTTGGTTGGGCGGCGGATAGTCTCCTGCGACATCACACGGGGTTGGCCTTGCATCTGCGTAACGGGCGCATTCGACATTTTATCTACTTTCTCAAACGACAAGTGAATTGTGAAAAGAAAAACAATCGAAATATACATAAACCTCAGTAAATTTGCAATATTGTGTAGATTTTCTACAGAATATTCTCATTAAGTATTTAGATGTTCCAAAAAATCCATTTTATGTTTCAGTAACCCGTCTAAAATCTCGGTTCGAAGTTGCCCTTGACCTCGTCTTATTGTGGTCATATGTTGTTATACGGTCTTTGTCTTGCTATTTTGTAATAAAGACCGTTTTTTGTGCTGCCTCTCATTTTCCATTTAGAAAAACCTTTTATAGTCACCCACATATCCTAACTTCCCTGTAGATTTTTATGGTCTCCGTCGTGTTATGGCGACCAGCGGGGAACAATAAAGTAGAAAAGGTGATTTGGAGTTACGAAACCGCGAATTTTGATACCATAGAGGTGCTTTCAACCGGATGAGCGACCCCTTTACTTCGCAGTCAGAATTGTGGCAAGATCGCCGGAAGCGGACTCGTGCTTTTGTGCGACGCGGGTTGCCATTTGTGTCGGGTGTATTAGCGACCTTCATAGCTCTGTTGCTATATACGGTTCTTAACCCGCCACCCCGTCAAGTGACACAGAAAGATGTAGCCACTTCTGTTGCCGAGGCTATGGCATCTGCGACTGCGCCTCCCCCTTATTCCGCGCTTGTGTTTCAAGTGATTCAACCTTCCTTAGTGCTTATACAATCTCAAGTACTCGAATCGAACGGCTTTGCAGCGGCTGATGGTCTAGGAACAGGTGTCATTATTAATGACGCTGGCGATATTCTGACGAGTTTGCATGTGGTTGCCAACGAGCCCAGCCTTCTCGTCACCTTTGCGGATGGGACACAGTCAGCAGCCAAAATCATGGCTTCCCAACCCGATAATGATATTGCGGTACTCAGTGCGAACCAGTTACCGGAGCAGTTTTTACCAGCGACTTTAGGTAATCCCAACGCTATGCACGTAGGTGACGAAGCCTATGTTATTGGGCATCCTTTTGGCCTCTATAGCTCGATGAGTGCCGGGGTTATTTCCGGCTTCAAACGAACCTTCCAAATTCCAGATACCAATCAAACGCTTACGGACTTAATTCAAGTCGATGCGGCCATCAATCCCGGTAATTCGGGCGGTCCCTTGGTGAATCGAGCAGGGCAGGTTATCGGAATTGTCACTGCGCTCTTGAATCCCACCAAACAAAATGTCTTCATTGGTATAGGCTTCGCCGTTCCGGTAACGACCGCAGGTGGTGCAGCAGGCGCACCACCCGTTTAATCACCATATCCCTTGACTAGTTCATAGATGCACTTGGTCTTGTAGCATTGGCAAATGGTTTTGCCGACATAGTGTTCATAATATTGAAAGAGACGGCTGATGAACCAGAATGTGAATTCCGAAAACGGTCTGCCGATGGAACGTTTATTGTATGAAGTGAAAAAGATTATTGTCGGGCAAGATAATTTGCTCGAACGCATGATTGTTGCGCTGTTAGCACGCGGTCATATTCTGGTTGAAGGTGTGCCCGGCCTCGCTAAGACAATGGCGATCAAAACGGTGGCCGAAGCCATTGGTGGCGACTTTAAGCGTATCCAATTTACTCCTGATCTTGTCCCTGCCGATTTGATTGGCACCCGCATTTACAATCAGAAAACAGGCGAATTTAACACCTCGCAAGGGCCTGTATTTACAAACCTACTGCTTGCGGATGAAATCAACCGTGCGCCTGCAAAAGTGCAAAGTGCCTTACTCGAAGTCATGCAAGAACATCAAGTGACGATTGCGCGGGAAACATTCAAAGTCCCTAATCCATTTCTTGTTCTCGCCACCCAGAACCCCATCGAGACCGAAGGCACCTATCCCTTACCCGAAGCGCAGGTTGATCGCTTCATGCTTAAGATTTTGGTGGGCTATCCAACCTCAACTGAAGAATTCGTCATTGTGCAGCGTATGACAGGCGCATTGGAGAAAGTGCAACGGGTCATAACCACCGAGCAGCTAGTCGGCCTACAGCAAGAAGTCGATAAAGTTTATGTAGACCCCGCGCTGATCGAATTCGCCGTGCGTATGGTAAGCGCCACCCGTAATCCTCAAGAGCAGGGCTTGAAAGAATTGAAGCCATATATCACCTTTGGAGCCAGTCCGCGCGCTTCCATTAATTTAATTCTTAGCGCACGCGCCCTCGCTTATATTCGCGGGCGTGGTTATGCACTGCCGCAAGATGTGCTGGATATGGCGCTTGATGTGATGCGACATCGCCTTGTCCTCTCTTATGAAGCACTTTCCGACAACGTCTCAGGCGACGACATTTTGAAAAAGATCCTAAACCGGATTCCTGTTCCAGTGGTGCCTTTACATGAACATGCTAACCTCCGCGCCCACGCCTGAAAGCGTCCTTCAGCGGCTTGACTTTAAAGTCATTCGCCGTCTGGATGGCTTGCTACAAGGCGATTATCGCAGTCTGTTTTATGGTTACGGTATCGACTTTGCCGATCTGCGCGAGTATCAACCTGAAGATGATATTCGTTACATCGATTGGAATGTCACGGCTCGTATGGATACGCCGTATGTGCGCCAGTACATCGAAGATCGTGATATTACTGCGTGGTTTCTCCTTGATTTGAGTCCCTCGCTCGACTTTGGTACGGTTGAAAGTCTCAAGCGCACAGTCTTGATTGATTTCGTTACGACCTTTGCCCGGCTGTTGACCCGTCATGGTAATCGTGTCGGTGCTATTTTGTACGGCAATAAAGTCGAGCGAATCATTCCCGCACATGGCGGACGTAATCAAGTCCTTCGACTCGTAAATGATCTGCTCAAACAACCGTATTTGCCGCGCACGGCCTTCACCGATTTAGCACCGCTGCTGAATGGTGCTATGCACTCGATTAAGCAGCGCTCACTCGTTTTCATTATCTCGGATTTCATTTGTGCGCCGGGTTGGGAACGTGCCCTTAGTTTTCTCAACCAGCGCCACGAAGTCCTCGCCATCCGCTTATGGGACCCCGCAGAAATTGATCTGCCGGATGTCGGTCTGATTGTGATGGAAGATGCCGAGACGGGTGAACAACTGTATGTCGATACACGTGATAAAGGCTTCCGCCAACGGTACCGGGAAGCGGCTCAGCAGCGCGAAGCCGACCTGACACGCACATTCCAACGTGCTGGTGTCGATATGGTATCGCTCTCGACGGATGAAGATCTCGTTCGGGCTATTGTGCGCTTCGCCACCATACGGCAAAAGCGGAGAAAGTAGTTGTAGATTTACCTATGACATTCATTTGGCCCGCGATGCTTTTCTTACTGTTGTTGATTCCGCTGTTCGTCTTCTTATACTTACGAATCCAGCAGCGTCGGCAGCAGCGAATCAGCAGTTTTGGCAGCTTGAGTCTCATGAAAGCGGCTGCACAAAACGCGCCCGGTAAGCGTCGCCATATTCCACCGATTCTATTTCTGTTATCACTCAGTATTCTCATCGTTGGGCTTGCGCGCCCACAGACCGAGGTCAGCTTACCCCGTATCGGAGGTACTGTTATTCTCGCCTTTGATGTTTCTGGCAGTATGGCCGCTGATGATCTGAAGCCCACACGTTTAGAAGCCGCCAAGGCCGTCGTGCAGGACTTCATAGAACGTCAGCCGCCCACGGTACAGATAGGGGTGGTGGCATTTAGCGACAGTGGTTTTGCCGTACAGCCACCGACTAATGATGAAGATACGCTCCTCGCCGCCATCCATCGTTTAGCGCCAGAACGCGGCACCTCGCTTGCCAACGGTATTATCATGTCGCTCAATGCGATTACTGCCAGCAATGGAGAAGACACGAATTACTATAGCAACGCAACCCCAACACCTAAGCCCACGCCAACACCCATGCCCAAAGGAACCTACACCTCCGCGGTCATCATTTTGGTGACGGACGGCGAGAATAATCAATCGCCTGACCCCTTTGAGATTGCTCAGGCGGCGGCTGATCAGGGTGTAAGAATCTATACGGTGGGCATCGGCAGTTCGAGCGGAACCAATGTGCATGTGAATGGCTTTACCGTTCATACCCAGTTGGACGAGGCAACCCTTCAGCAGATCTCACAGATCACGAATGGTGTCTATTTCAACGCTGAAAGCGAAGACGATTTACGCACGATTTATGATAATCTCGGTTCGCAACTGGTGATTAAACCGCAGGAAATGGAAGTGACACCTCTCTTTGCGGGCGCAAGTATTTTGGTTATGCTCATCGGTGCGATTTTGTCACTGATATGGTTTGGGCGTGTGCCGTAATAGGCAGGGACGCTAAGGGCTTTTTGGAGGGCGATAGATGGACTTACTTTGGCCCGGATTTTTACTCCTATTACTATTAATTCCGATATTGGTCGGCGTTTACATCTGGATATTGCGTCGTCGTCGTCGATTTACGGTGCGCTTTTCGAGCCTGAGTTTGGTTCGTGCGGCCCTTCCTCGCTATTCGAGGGTGCGTCGGCATCTACCCTTTGCCTTATTCCTCGCTGCTCTCGCGAGTTTAATCTTCGCCTTAGTCCGTCCCGTGACGGTTGTTGCCGTACCGACTAATCAGACGACTATCATTCTTTCCATCGATGTTTCTAGGAGTATGTGTTCGACAGATATTGAACCGAGTCGCCTTCAAGCGGCAGAAGCTGCGGCTATCTCCTTTATTCAGTCTCAAAAGTTTACAACACACATTGGTATTGTCGCCTTCTCCGGTTTTGCCGAGTTGATCCAGCCACCGACCACCGATACAAACGCTTTACGTGCCGCGATTCAAAGCCTTTCCACTGGCCGCCGAACAGGAATTGGCAGTGGCATCCTAAAGTCGATAGATGCCATCGCGGAAATTGATCCGAGTGTTGCACCCAGCGTCACCGAATTATCGTCTGGAATTGAACCCACACCGCCGCCACAAGGCGCCTACGCACCGAGTATTATCGTTTTGTTGACCGATGGCGCCAGCAATGTCGGGCCACTACCCGTAGATGCAGCACAACAAGCAGTTGATCGTGGCATTCGTGTATATACGATTGGCTTTGGTACCGCACAGGGATCAGAATTCCCGAATTGTGGCGACCAGTTCATAGGCCGTGAGCCATTTAATGGGGGTGGTCAACAATTCAACGGCGGTGGTGGACAATTCAATGGGGGCGGAGGCGGCCCCGGTGGTGGATTCCGTAGAGGTATTGATGAAGATACGTTGAAGCAAATCGCCGATATGACGGGTGGAAAATACTACTCAGCCGAAAGCGGCGGTGAACTTCAAAGCGTTTTTGAAAACCTCCCGACCTTTTTGATCGTCAAGCATGATG
>JACDGI010000602.1 GCA_013821665.1 Anaerolineae bacterium | reverse complement strand
GCGCCATATTGATTTTTGAGGTTGAAAATGTCGATGCCGCCTACGAGGACTTAAAGACTCGCGGCGTAACCTTTACCCATCCGCCGCAAGATCGTGCTGATTGGGGCGTTCGCACTGCCCACTTCCGTGATCCTGCCGGTAACCTCCTTGAAATCAATCAATACCTAAGCCAATAAATTTCAACCCAAAAGGAGTATCGACATTTGGATGCATCTGTGTGACCTTAACCTATGAAGAACGGTTATCCGACTCGCCCTATGTTGAACGCGTTTGGCGTACCCAAAGTGAGGGGCAAGGCTTTGTTGATTCGATTGCTTTAAGCCATTGGATGCTGGTCTTTTGGACTCAGTACGGGAAAATTAATATCTCCGTTCACGCACCGGAGACCAGAACAACCACTGCCGCCCCTATCCCTGAAGAGGCTGATTTTTTTGGCGTGGTCTTCAAACATGGGACGTTTATGCCGCACTTGCCCATCGACCAATTGGTGAACGACGAAATTCTCCTGCCGGAAGCCACGAGTCGATCTTTTTGGCTAAAAGGTTCAGCGTGGGAGTTCCCTACTTACCACAATGTGGATACCTTCGTCAGCCGACTTGTCCATAATGGCATCTTAGTTCGTGAGCCGATTATCGATGCCTTCACACGCGGTCATCTATCGGACTTGTCTTCGCGCTCCATCCAACGTCGGGTCTTACGCACCACTGGCCTCACCTACAACACCATTCGCCAAATCGAACGCGCCCGTCAAGCGGCTGTCCTCTTACGAGAAGGCGTTTCGATTCTTGACACCGTTTTCCAAACCGGATATTCCGATCAACCGCACCTGACCCGCGCCCTGAAGCAGCTCATCGGGCGAACACCTGCCCAACTCACCGATATTAGTAAGGACAATCATCTGTCGGTTTTATTCAAGACAACAGCTTTATGGTCAGCTATGCTGGAACCATCACGACGATAAAAGTCCTGAATAAAAGGAGAATTAAATGCGTAAAGTGGTGATGGCGATGATGACTTCACTTGACGGTCGATTGGATAAACTCGAAGAATGGCTGGCAAACCCGACCGACGAAATTGACACCGAATTTGAGCGCGTCTACGAGCGTTTTGATACCGTTCTCGTCGGACATACTTTCTATTACGATATGGCTGGATATTGGCCCAAAGCCGAATCTGACGAAAATATGTCGGATGCCAACAAACGCTTGGCCCGCAAGCTGAACAGCTACAAGAAATATGTGTTCTCACGCAAGGACGATAAAACCCCACTTGCATGGAATAACACCGAACTAGTCAACGTCCCAACGGACAACGACCTGATTGCCTTCATCAAGGATCTCAAAGCGCAGCAGGGTAAGGATATTCATGTGGTCGGCGGCGCACACCTCGCCCAATCCCTCAGCGGCTTAGGCTTGGTCGATGAGTACCAGCTTTATACCTTTCCGGTTGTATCTAAAGGTGTGACGTGGTTTGAAAAGATCGACACGAAAAAAGACCTAGAATTTTTGAAGGCGATTCCGTTTCAAAATGGTGCCATCGGTTTACATTACGCCTCCAAAACCAACCCATAACAGGCTATTGGAATCAAAAACCCCTCGCCATTTGACAAGGGGTTTGTATTCACAAACAATTATCCTACCGGCTGGCGAAACGGTAGCCCACACCGCGTAAGGTCATAATATACTCTGGACGATCAGGATCGACTTCCAGCTTTTGCCGCAGGTAATGCACATAGAGCTTGAGGCTGTCAATCGCGTCACCGTATTCTTCGCCCCATGCTTCAGTGACCAGTTCGGTACGAGTCACAACACGTCCGGCATTACGCACCAGCACACCCAACAGGTTAAACTCTTTAGGTGTCAGGTGACGGATTTCGTTGCGAATCCACACCTCGCGGTTCATGAAGTTGACGCGGAAATCGCCGCCGTTAAACACCAGTTCTTCGCTGATATTCGGGCGTGGCGCACGTCGCAGATGCGCTCGTATACGCGCGATCAATTCATCATTTTCATAGGGCTTAACGACGTAATCATCCGCGCCCATTTCGAGGCCGCGTACCACGTCTTTCGCTTCGCCGCGCGCCGACAGGAATATGATCGGCACATCAGACATCTCGCGCAGCCGACGGCACACATCCCAGCCGTCCATCTCTGGCATCATGATGTCCAGCAGAACCATATCCGGCTGGTGGCGGTAAGCCTTGCGTAAGCCATCTTCGGCCCGAAACGCCTTGATGACCTCGTAGCCGCGCCGTTCCAGCAAAATGCTGATGAGCTGTACAGTCGTTTCTTCATCGTCAATGACCAGAATCTTTTCGGCCATATTAACCCTCTGTCTATCCCGGAACAAACCTTCTCAAACCGAGATGTAACAAATACTAAACCTAATGTATCATACTGTTGACAAGGGCGCAAGTAAGGAAAATAAGATTTGTGACACAACTTGTCACAACTAATCCGTTGGCTGTAGAATGAGGGAACAGGTATAGTCAATATATTCACCTGTTGATTATAGGAATGAATCAGGATGCGCGAAGCAACAGCCATCATCGAACGAACCGTTCGCTTAAACGAGCATTACCAACATTTGCACCTTTCCGTTGAAAATTTCGGCAGTGACCTTAAACCCGGTCAATCACTGCTCGCTCGTTTAGCCTCAGATCGTTGGGACCCGTATTTGCGCGAAACATGGTGGCCGGTCAGTTTAAAACCGGATGAAATCGTCGTCGAGCGCCCCGGCAGTATCACCTACGAACCCGGTCAAGTCGTGTCGTTGCTCGGTATGGTTGGGCAGCCCTTTCGTTATAAGCGCACTCTCCGCAACGTCCTCTTGATTGCCGATAACACCGCGCCCACACCTCTCATCATGTCGATACCGTGGCTGCTCAGCAACCGCGTCAGTGTCACACTCGTTTTGACGGGCGAAGCAAACCAATATCCAACCAACAAGCTGCCACCGGAACTCGAAGTCATCAACGCTGAAGATGATATGACGTGGCCCAACATGGTCATGACGGTCGGTTGGGCGGATCAAGTTTTTGTGGTGGTCAAAGGCGACGATGAGATGCAGCGCATGGGACGCGTCTGGGAACGCTTCAATAATTTGCGGGCTTCCATTGATAAGCAATATTTGTTTGGCGTGATGCAGCCCGCCCAACCTTGCGGATTAGGCGCGTGCGGTGCCTGCCAACTGTCCTTACGCGAGGGTGAAATTTGTACTATCTGCACTCAAGGCCCCGCCGTCGATATGACCAGTATTCCATTTCCTGAGTAAGTGCTCTATTGAGTAAAGTGCTATGCTAAAAGAGTAGAAGTTGTATACTCGTGGAGCGAGTAATGGAATTAACACACATCGTCCAACATGAAGTAGAGGGCTACGCTGGCGCAATGTTGAAGGGTAAGTCTTATACGGTGGTCAACACACAGGAAAACGTCTTTGCTGTTGTCGATGTGCCTGACCATTTCCCACGAAAATTTCCGGTGAGTATTGCGGTTATGGCACGGATCGTAGGCGACCTTGTTGTAATTGATGAAGATACGACTGATCGTCCTTTGGTAAATGAACTGACACGAGCAGGAATCCCGCGCGAACAGATTGTTTGTACTTATATCGGGGAATCACTGCCGCAGGAGACGTAACGCATGGCAATCCAAATTACCCGTCCCGGCAAGAACGCGATTATCCTCGAAATTCCGGTGATGGCTGCGGCGGGCATCCTCGGTTTTGGCGATACCTATCGCGACCTGATCCAGTTCGAGAAGCTGGGTGCGTTCGTCACCAATCCGGTCACCTATTCGCCGTGGAAACCCGCCACCGGCAACCGTGTGGTCGAACTGCCGTCCGGTACACTCGTGCATACCGGCATCCCCAACCCCGGTATTAGCAAAGTGCTGGCGAAATATCGCGGCATGTGGGAAGCGATGGCGATGCCCGTCATTATGCACATCGCCGCCACCACCTTGGAACATGCCCGTAAATGCGCCAGCCGCATTGATGCCGAAAGCGCCGTGGATGGCATCGAACTGGGTTTGAATGATGACATCGGTTGGGAAGAAGTCGAGCAAATCGTCAGCGCCACCGTCAAAAACACCGAGAAGCCCGTGCTGGTACGTCTGCCCATGACCAATGCCATTAGCTTGGGACACGCCGCAGCCGATGCGGGTGCCAGTGGCTTAGTCGTGTGTGCCGCACCACGCGGTATCGCCCGTGATCCGCGTAATGGTCAACTGCTCACCGGACGCATTTACGGTCCGTTGATGAAGCCGGTTGTCCTGCGTTTAGTACAGCAGCTTGCCGAAGAGCTTCATGATGTGCCGATTATCGGCGCAGGTGGCATCCATTCGCAGCAAGACGCGCGTGATTATCTGGAAGTCGGCGCGAAGGCCGTGCAGGTCGATACGGCTACATGGGTCAATCCCAAGCTGCTGGAATACATCGCCCGTGATCTCGGCGGCCTCGTTTTGACGCGTGCCTCTGGAGCGCTCGCTGACGAATGGCATCCCGGATTTGGCGAAACCGAACGCAAAGCCCGTGAAGATGCCCAGCGCAAATTGGACGAAGACTCGAAGAAAACCCCCACCGGACGTTAACGTTTGAAGGGTATTGACCTGCATCACCGGCTGATCATGTTATAATTGTCATTATTCAAGAAAACTGTTAATGGGCGCTAATCATGTCGACTGGCCCTTTACCTGCTGCAATCGCTAAAATCACATGGACGCATCCGGTATCCGGCGAGATACAGGAATATGTGCTAACCGAGGGCGCAACGGCTTCGATTGGCCGCCAAGCCGGTAATGATATTTGTATCCCCGAAGAACATGTTTCGCGCCAGCACGCCGTCATCAGCTTTCGTGAGGGCTTATTTCTGATCAGCGACTCCGGCAGTGCTAACGGCACCTTCGTCAATGATGTCCAGTTGAAACAGGCTTTCCCGCTCTCAGCCGGTGATGTTATCCGCCTGTATGTGCCGGAACTACGCTTTTTTGCAGCCGTCACCGCACAGGAAGAAGCCACCGCCAGCCAGCGCGGGATGCTCATCACCGCCACCATCAGCACCGGAC
>JACDGI010000026.1 GCA_013821665.1 Anaerolineae bacterium | reverse complement strand
TAGGGCAAACGCATATCAAACCTCAACAGTTGGAGAACAAAGGACTTTGAGTAAATAATCGTTATTCCAGCCCGCCATTTTGCGTTTGGCAGCAATGCCCACTTTGCTAGAGCGTTCAATCTTCAGCAAGTTGAGAGCAATATGACGCAAAACGGCCATATTGTGTGGGGCATGGTCTTTACGAATACGGGAAGCATCTTCTCGAAAAGCAATGTCGAGTACCCAGTGCAACCCATTTTCAATTTGCCAATGGTCGCGGATTGCGCTGAGGAAATCATGGGCGCTTGCATCCCAACTACTGATAAAGTAGCGGGTGCTGATTTCCGTTTTTTGAGAGATGATGCGAACCGTGACCAATTTCACCAACGTTTTTAAGTGCTTCCAAGCGCCTGCACGCCGTAGATAATCGCGATATTCACTTTCTTTGACCACAAAAATGTGTCGAAACTCTTCTCGACCATGCGCCTCGGAGTGACTTTTGACCGTTTCAAAGATTACCCCTTCATAATTTGTCTGCTCAAAGCCCTCAAACAGCAGTTGTAAATCTTCATAGACCGTCCCCTGATTCCCTTTGACCGCAAAAATGTAGTTCGCTCCTGCCTCGACAATCACATCGGCTAAGTGCGTTTGCGTATTGAGTGCGTCCACTGTCACCACACAGCCCGTAATATCCAGACGCGACACTAATTCAGGGATGGCTGTTATTTCATTCGATTTCTCATCCACCTTCTTTTGCCCTAAAACCAGTCGATTATCTTTTGCCCACGCACTCACCATCCAAATACCGGGACGTTGGCGGGCTTTATCCTCACTCCCACGCAACTTCTTCCCGTCGAAGGCAATGATTTCCCCTGCGCTCACTTGGCACAAACTGGATGTCCATTTCAGAAAAGCCTCTTGAAAGGCACTTTCGTCTAGCCAGCGAAATACACGACCAAAAGTGTCATGCGAGGGTATCCCATTTTCTAACGTTAAAAACTGCTTGAGCCACTCTTCTTTTGCCAAACCAAAACGCTCGATTTCAGTAAAGGTATCCGCCCCGCATATCACACCCAATATCGCTATTATGAGTACATTAATGAGCGGGTGGTCGCGATTCTTCTCTATTCTGGGGTCTTCTAAGTCTGAGAAGTAGCTGAATAGGTCGGTCTTTGGCAACATGGCAAGCCCTTTTTCTTGCCATTATCCCCCCTTAAGATTTGATATGCGATTGCCCTACACTAAATCTTCGTATTTGTTTTGCTCCCGTATTTGCTCCCTTCCCCTGTTACTATGGGGGAAGGGTTGGGGTTAGGGGTACTGGTTCCCAAATTGGATATATCCAAAAAGTGGGAATTCGCTCCCCATTTGTTACGATTTCTAACATGGATGTAATTCGTGTTCGCCCCATGACTCCTGATGATATTCCCGCAGTTGCCACATGGATGGTACAAACGCCCTTGTGGCAGCGCTATCAACTCACGGTCGAACGAGCCAGTAAAAATTTTGAAGGTGCCTTCCAACGGCATGAAGTTCTCTTGGTCGCCGATGCGGAAGCAGACAATATAGGCTTCGCATTGTGCGTACCACAGGGCGGCTTTGGACGCAGTATGTATCTGCGTTTGATTGGTGTTCAAAAAGAACGCGCACGGGCAGGTGTCGGCGCGGCGCTGCTGCGATCAGCCGAGGACGCAGCCCTCAAAATCAGTCGCGAATTATTCCTACTCGTTTCCGATTTCAACACGGATGCCCAACGCTTCTATCAGCGGCAGGGTTATACACAAATCGGCGCAATTCCGGGCTATGTTTTGCCGGATGTGACCGAGTTGTTATACTGGAAGCAGTTACAGCACTCAAAGGCAATAACATAGGGCTTTCCCTATTCAAAAATTGCACGGTCATTTTTTAGCGAAGGGAAGTTTCAGTATGAAAAAACCGATTCATTTAGTTCTATTGGTCATGTTGTTAGCGCTGGTCTCGGTCGTCCCGACACTCGCACAAACCGACATGAAGAATACGCTGGTCATGGCGCGTGCCGCCGATGCCACCGGTCTCGATCCGCACACACAAACGGCATTCGCCTCGTTCCGCTTGCTGGAACTGATTTATGAACCCTTGGTTACCGTTGATAAAGATTTGAATCTGGTTCCGGCGCTGGCCGAAAGCTGGAAGTTCTCTGACGATGCTAAGACCTTGACCATCAACCTTCGTAAAGGTGTGAAGTTCCATGATGGTACACCTTTGACCTCGGCGGATGTCAAAGCCACTTTCGAACGTATCTTGAACAAAGATACCAAAGCGGCTGCCGCTGCCAACTTCGGCAGTATCACCTCGATTGATACGCCCGATGACAATACCGCTGTGTTCAATCTCTCGACCGCTGATGTGCCGCTGCTTACCGCTATGTCCAGCTTGAATGCCGCTATCGTCAAGGCTGATGCCGCCAAGAGTGGTGATTTCAAATCGACCGCCATCGGTACTGGCCCCTTCAAATTGACGAGCTGGACTCCCGACGAAAAGACTGAACTCGCCGCCAACACCGATTGGTGGGGTGGCAAAATCGCCATTGATGGCATCGAAATTCGTATCATCCCTGACGAAACCTCGATTGTCGCGGCTCTACGCGCCAAGGAAATTGATTTCGCCACACTCGGTGATCCGCTGGTTGCCAGCACCATCACCGACAGCGACGGCCTCGTCGTCAACAAAGTGCCTTCTATTTCCTACAATGTGCTGCAACTGAACCCCAGCCGCACACCGATGGATAAACTGGAAGTTCGTCAGGCCATGTCCTGCGCCATCGACCGCCAAGCGGTTCTTGATACTGCTTCCTTAGGCGAAGGCACGGTCACTGGCCCATTGACCATTCCGGCGTTTGCCCTTCCGACCGATCAACTATTTTGCTACAAGCAGGATTTGGCGAAGGCTAAAGAACTGATGGCGACGGCTGGCGTATCGGATGGCTTCAGCATTAAGGTCATCGCGGCCAGCGCCGAACCCCCAACTGCTCTTGCCGAAGCCCAGACCATTCAAGCCCAATTGGCCGCCATCAACATCAAGGTCGAAATTGAATCGCTCGAACTGAACACCTATGTGGATCGCTGGCTGAAGGGCGACTTCGATGCTGCCATTGCACTGAATGGTGGCCGTCCTGATCCCTACACCATGTACGCCCGTTATTGGACCAGCAAAGGCAACCTTCAGGTCGTCACCAATTATCATGACGATACCTTGGATGATCTAATGGCAAAAGGCCGCGCCGAAACCGATCCCAAGAAGCGCTTCGACATCTTCTCCGACTTCCAGAAGCATCTGACCGAAGTGTCGCCGTGGATTTGGCTCTACAACGGTTTTGACTATAGCGCCCAACAACCCTATGTGAAGGGCTTTGTACCCAATCCCACCGACTCACTGTACTCCTTCGCCAAGGTTTCCTTGGACGGCAAAGGCAGCTAATAACAACAGACGCGATGATAAGCGTTAACCATTTAAGATGAATGTCTCTGTAGGGGCGCAACATGTTGCGCCCTGCTAACTTTTCCGTCTTATCGGTTAAATGTCATCATCGCATCCCTACATAGGCACTTCGAAACTTGGAAACAAACGCAGTATTCAATGTCTGTAAACAGGTAGGGACGGCATATATGCCGTCCGTCCTATTTAAATACCCGCATCAAATGTTCGCCTGTGGGGTATCACTGCCCTCACAGGTCGTATAACTCATGGCACGCTATCTCCTTCGCCGCTTGATTGCCTCGATCCCTACTTTGATCGGGGTTTCGATTCTGATCTTTCTGGCGATCCGTCTGGTGCCCGGTGATGCCGTCACTGCAACGCTTGGCACTGAAGCTGGAATGCTGTCACCTGAACAACGTGAATCACTCCGCAGCTATTACGGTCTTGACCGTCCCGTTGCGGAGCAGTATTTCTACTGGGTCGGTCAGGCACTTCACGGCAACTTGGGACTGTCCATCCGGCAGGGCAAGCCCGTCCTCGACCTCATTGTCGACCGTTTTCCATTAACACTCGAACTCGCCATATTGGCGATTGCTATCGCGCTGGCTGTGGGGATTCCACTGGGTTTGATCTCGGCCATTCGCCACAACACCATCATTGATTTAATTGCGCGGCTGTTTGCGCTCATCGGTCTATCCATGCCCAGCTTTCTGGTCGGCACGTTAATCATCTTCGTGTTGTCAGTCGGCTTTCATGTCCTGCCCAATTCGGGCGATTATGTCAGCTTTGCCGAAGATCCGTCTCGTAATTTACAGCAGTTATTTTTTCCCGCTATCACCTTAGGCTTTGCCTTTTCAGCCTCTGTCATGCGTATGACTCGTTCATCGATGCTCGAAGTGCTGAGCGAAGATTATATTCGCACGGCTCGTAGTAAAGGCCTGCCGGAAAATCGAGTGATTATCCGCCATGCACTGTGGAATGCGCTGATTCCGGTGGTGACTCTTATCGGCATCGAAATGGGTTATTTACTCGGCGGAACCTTTATTGTCGAGCAGTTATTTGCCCTACCGGGATTAGGACGGCTGCTGGTCAACGCCATTTCCCAGCGCGAATATGCCTTAGTCCAAGGTTCGGTCTTGTTCATCGCCTTGAACTTCGTCATCATCAACCTGATTGTTGACCTCATTTATTCGGTTATTGACCCTCGTATTTCTTATGGCAATTAGCCTGACCACCACCGAAACCCTGATCGCTTCACCGGGGCTGATGCGCCGTTTGTCGCGTAATCTCAGCGGCATGGTTGGCTTGGTCATCGTGATCGTTTTCGTCGTCATTGCCATTCTCGGTGCGCTTGGGATTACGCCTTATCCATCCGTCGAACAGCACATGACCAACCGCCTCAAAGCGCCGAGTTCGGCCTTTCTGATGGGTACGGATTTGTTCGGGCGTGACATCACCAGCCGCGTCATGGAAGGCGCTGGCAATTCCTTCAAAGTCGCTTTCATATCTGTAACCATATCCAGTGTGATAGGCATCACCTTGGGCATGATCTCCGGTTTTGCTGGCGGTCAGGTCGATAACTTCATCATGCGTTTCATGGATATTTTCTTCGCTTTTCCATCGCTGCTTTTGGCCTTAGTCGTTGTCACCGTTATGGGGCCGGGACTCATTCAAACCGCTTTGGCGATTGCCGTGGTCTATACACCGATCTTTGCCCGTGTGGCACGGGGGCCAGTCCTAGCCGCTAAAGAACGCGAATTTGTGTTAGCGGCACGTTGCCTCGGTATGCGACCGGCACGGATTTTACTGCGCCATATTTTCCCCAACACCTTGGCACCGATCATCGTGCAGATCAGCCTTGCCTTATCATGGTCACTGCTGACCGAAGCCGCTTTGAGTTTTCTGGGCTTAGGCACACAACCACCAGCCGCTTCATGGGGAGTCATGCTGAGTGAAGGCCGTAGCCTTGCCGAAAAAGCCCCGTGGTTGATTTTATTCCCCGGCTTAGCCATCATGCTCGGTGTGCTGGGCTTTAACCTGCTCGGTGACGGTCTGCGTGACATCCTCGATCCGCGTATGCGTGGGACACGTTAACACTTTGTCCTCATCATTTACACAGGTTTTTTAAACGCTTCTGCCCTTGCGACAGTTCACTAATCCATACATACTTGCAGCACATTCGTTTCTTGCAACATGACAGAAAGGGCGGCACTGTGTCTGCTGAACGTATTCTCAAAGGGATGTTGATCTTCGTCCCAATTGCACTGATTGCGAAATTGGCGAATGCCGATCCGTTGCTGATTTTCATACTGGCCTGTTTGGGCATCATTCCATTGGCAGATTTGATCGGTGAGGCCACCGAAGAAATAGCCCATCATACTGGCCCGAAAGTCGGCGGTTTGTTGAATGCCACCTTGGGCAATGCCGCCGAACTGATTATCACCATCTTAGCCATTCAAGCCGGTTTACTGGATTTGGTGAAAGCCTCGATTGTCGGCTCGATTATCGGCAATTTGCTGCTGGTGATGGGCTTTAGTTTGGTGCTGGGCGGCCTTAAACATGGCATCCAGAAGTTTGATGCGCGTCAAGCGGGCTTAAATGCCACCTTATTGATCTTGGCGGTCGTTGCGTTGGTAGTACCGTCCTTATTTGACGCAGCCATCAAAGTCAACAAAGCCGCCGAGTTTGGCATGAGCGAAGGCGTGGCCGTCGTCATGATTATTCTCTACGTGCTGAGTATCATTTATTCCTTCAGCCATCAAAATAGCGAACCGGCAGATGCCATTGAGCGGGAAGCGATTGAGCCTGAAGCCAAATGGAGCGTCCGAACGGCGGCCTTGGTGCTGGTCGGAACCACCATCGGCATCGTCCTTTTGAGCGAGGCTTTGGTGGGTGCGGTTGAACATGTGACGGCAACCTTGGGCTTAAGCGAATTTTTCATCGGCATCATCGTCATTCCATTGGTCGGTAACATTGCCGAGCATATCGTGGCGGTGCAGGTGGCCTTAAAGAACAAGATGGAACTCAGCTTGGCGGTGTCAGTTGGATCAAGCCTACAGGTGGCCTTATTCGTGGCACCGGTGCTGGTCTTCATCACCTTGCTTATCACCGGACAGCCATTGCTGCTAGTCTTTAGCACCTTCGAGTTGATAGCCATTTTTGCCACAGTCTTGATAGCGGCTTTCATTGCCTTGGATGGCGAATCGAATTGGCTGGAAGGGGCCATGCTGCTGGCGGTTTACGTCATTATAGCAATTGCCTTCTTCTACCTGCCAACGGTTGGCGGCACAGTACCACATCCATAGGGGTAAACCATGAATATTGTTATTCCTGATGATTATCAAGATGCGGTGCGGACGTTAGACTGCTTTAGCAAGTTGGACGGTCATCAGGTGACGGTTTACCACGACACCGTGACCGATGTGGATCAATTGGCGGAACGGTTCAAGGATGCCGAAGCCTTGTTGTTGATCCGTGAGCGGACAGCTATCGGCGAGGCCTTGTTAGCCAAACTGCCGAAGTTGAAAGTGATTGCCCAAACCGGACGAGGGATGCCACATATTGATCTGGCGGCTTGTACACGGCACGGCGTGTTAGTGACCAGCGGCGTGGGTTCATCGACAGCCACAGCCGAATTGACATGGGGCTTGATCTTAGCCATAACTCGTCATATTCCACAGGAAGTAGCCAGCATGAAAGCCGGTCATTGGCAGAGCAGCTTGGGTGTGGGGCTGCATGGACGGACGTTGGGCATCTTCGGTTATGGGCGGATTGGCACGGTGGTAGCCGGTTATGGACGTGCTTTTGGCATGAAGATTATCGTGTGGGGGCGTGAGGGTTCGTTAGCGAGGGCAGCAGCCGATGGCTACGAAGCAGCCAGCAGTCAACAAGCTTTTTTCGAACAGTGCGATGTAGTCAGTCTGCATATCAAAATGATCAAAGAGACACGGGGCATCGTCAAAGCAGCGGATTTAGCGGCTATGAAACCGACAGCCTTTTTGATCAATACCAGTCGTGCGGATTTGATCGAATCGGGGGCTTTGGTGACAGCCTTGAAAGCCGGACGACCGGGTTGGGCAGCGGTCGATGTCTACGAGCAGGAGCCGGTGGTTGACCATCCTTTGCTGCATCTGGATAACGTGATTTGTACACCGCATATCGGTTATGTGGAGAAGGACAGCTACGAATTGTATTTTGGCACGGCGATGGATCATTTATTGGCGTATATTGCCGGTAAGCCAGAAGATGTAGCCAATCCAGAGGTGTTAGCCGAGCGATAGTCGGTAAAACAAAGGCAATTTAACCACAGAGACACAGAGGAAGATGAGATAAGACCTGATAAACAGGCGATAACAGGTAACATGACGTTAAACTATTACGACATTTTGCCTGCTTTGCAGGTGGAGCAGGTAAAAACACCCCGTTTTGACCCCATTTATGAAGATAACGCTTGTACTTTCTAACCAAACTCAAACTTTCAAAAGTAAAAATCTGTGATAGAATTTTTGTTCGTACCTCATGTTGATCGCTTTTGAGATCGCTGCACCACCTGATGTGGAATGGCCAACTGACTTCGCCGAGCTTATCCATCCCATTGCTGACATTCATGAGCGACTGACTAACTATATTTGACAGTGGAAAGTCCAGTTAAGGAGAGCCGCAATGAGCACTCAGTCTACAGTAAATGTTCTCGTCGGCACACGCAAAGGTGGCTTCATTTTCAGCAGCGACCAAGACCGTCGAAAATGGACGGTCAGTGAGGTTCTGTTCAAGGGCTGGAATATGATGCATATGGTCATAGATCCGCGCAACCAGCGGCTTTACGCGGCACTTAACCATTTCGTGTTCGGTGCTACCATCCACTACTCCGATGATATGGGTAAAACGTGGAAACAATGTCCTGCACCCCCTCGCTTCACACGACCCTCGGCATCAGGACGACCGGGCGGAACACCCGAAGAATCGTACTCCGGTGGGTCAATACCTCAGACACCAGAACAAGTGCTCAAGGTCTGGAATATAGAGCCGGGACGCGCCAACGAGCCGGGTGTGTTGTACGCCGGAATACAACCCGCTTCGCTGTTCAAATCCACCGATAACGGTGAAAGTTGGGTACTTAATGAAGGCCTCTACGACCATCCTCAGCGGGGGCAATGGAATCCCGGCGCGGGTGGATTGTGCCTGCACAGCATCGTGCTTGACCCAAGCGATCCAAACCGGATGTATGTGGCGGTTTCGGCGGCAGGGGTTTACCGCACCGATGACGGCGGGCAAAGCTGGCAGCCCCGCAACAAAAACGTTCTGGCAGATTTTGAGGCAAAAACCTTTCCCGAATTTGGACAGTGTGTGCATAAGCTGGCGCTGCACCCCTCCCAACCACAGGTGCTCTACCAGCAAAACCACTGCGGCGTGTATCGCAGCGATAATTATGGTGACGACTGGATTGACCTCGGTGAGGACAAGCTGCCGAGCCGTTTTGGATTTCCCATCGTCATCCATCCACATGATCCGCAGACCATTTATGTCATGCTCGAAGAGAGCGACCAGTTCCGCATGAGTGTCGATGGTCAGGCTGCGGTTTGGCGCAGCCGGAATGGCGGCGAAAGCTGGCAGCGGATTACGGCGGGATTGCCCGCACAAGCCCATGTGGTCGTGCTGCGCGAGGCGATGGTGGCTGACAACCTGTCACCCGCTGGCCTTTACGCGGGGACGGATACCGGCCAACTCTTCTACAGCCGTGATGATGGCGACAACTGGGAAGTTCTAGCCGACTTTTTGCCGCCTATCCAATCGGTCGAAATTGCGATGAGTTGAGGTGGTTGGGGCGATAAGGTAGCGTTCGAAGGAATTAAGACAATCCCTCCTTCGTTTATGAGGGAGGGAGTAAATCATAATTCTGTTATCGGTAATTCCACGAACTTTCGAGACTCTATAATAAGCAACGCTCAATAAACGTGATTATGCCAAGAGGGTAGCTATAACCTGCCAAACGGTCAGCGAAAAATTGTTGGCATACATCAATAATCAAATGCCGCTTGATCAGCTTGCGGATTGGGCAGAATAGTCAATGGTCGAGGGCGTTTTTACGCCAGATAGTGACATCAACCTGCTGGCGGATATGCTACGAGCCGCTAACGTAAACCGTTTTGACCCCATTTATGAAGATAACGCTTGGGAAAACAAACCAAACTCAAACGTTCAAAACTGAAAAAGTGTGATAAATTTTTGTTCCAATCGCGCTCTATGTTTTCTTTCCATGTTAAAATCTCCTAACTGATCGTGTGCAACAGATAGGTTGACCCGATGATCCCTAATCCACCAACCATGACAATTCCTCTGCGAACCGATGAGCATGGTGCAATCCGTGTTGGAAATACACGCGTGCTGCTTGAATTGGTCATTCATGCCTATTACATGGGCGAAACTCCCGAAGGTATTGTCGAGAGTTATTCCAGCCTGACGACTGCCGATGTATATGCCGTAATTGGTTACTATCTGGCAAACCCCGAAGAAATTGATGCTTATGTGCATCAGCGAGATGCACAGGCCGATAAAATCTTGCATGATATGGAAGCGAATTTGACACCGGAATCACGTGCTCTGCGAACGCGGTTGCTCGCATATCAAGAACATCAAAAAGATCTTAAATGATCCGTTTTCTCCTCGATGAGAACTTCAACGGTAAAATCATGCGGGGTGTGCTTGCCCGAAAACCAGATGCCGATATGCTGCGCGTTCAGGATACCGAAATATCGGGCGTAGCAGATCCGGTTGTTTTGGAATGGGCGGCAAAAGAAAGGCGTATCCTACTTACACATGATCTGGAAACCATGACGAAATATGCTAACGAACGAATAGAACAAGGGTTACCATTCGCTGGTGTAATCTTTGTCCGTGATACCTTAGCTGTTGCCAAGGTTATTGATGATTTGCTGGCTGTTCTCGGTGCAAGTGATGCCCATGAGTGGCAAAACCGGATCGAATTCCTCCCTTTGTAATTTTTTGCTTAGATACTGCTTAAGAAAAAGATAGATGTGAACTGCCATATTTGGGAGTTCACGGCGGATAACGCTATTTGATGAATTAACCGGAGACTTCGACAGTGATGGGCGAATTGGGCGACACGATTTTAGAGCGTGAATTTCAGGCAGTGGACGCGGATGGTAATCAGTCGATTATCAAACTGCGGGTGGGACTGCCATATCTATCGGATGACACGACTGAGATTGAATGGTGGCGCTGCGATTATCAGATTACGGGTATTGGCTCGGAGAAAGTCCGATGTGCACACGGGATTGATGCGCTGGATGCCCTGCTGATGTGTATTCGTTTAGCGGATGTTTTTATGAGAAATTATCAAAAAACTAAAACGATTACATGGTTGGGCGAAGAAGATTTAGGTCTTATTCCGCCGCCAGCCGAAGAACTGACTGAGGAAGAACGAAAGACAATGTGGCAAGATGAGGAAAACCCATTCAAACAAGTGTTTGATGAGTTCTTTCGCAACTTTAGGGCGAACCGAAAGCCACCTCAGAAACCGGATCAGACGGAATAAGTTCTTCGTAACACCGCCTTCGTTGCACGTTTTTCAAATACGACTAGAATCGAATAAATTATTACACGAACAAACAGGCGCAATTTTCAGCCGTCAAACTCGGTTTGCTTAACTCCTCCCACACCACGATCAAAAAGCACACCTGAGATGACTTTTCGAACAGGGATATACACTCGAAATCACGAGGCTTGGAGAAAACGCGATTGTCCCAAGAAATCCGATTTTGTGTGGCACAAGATGGCGTACGATTGGCGTATGCCAAAACGGGGCAGGGGCCGCCGCTGGTTCGGATTGGCACATGGCTGACCCATCTGGAACATGACTGGAACAGTCCACTCTGGCGACCGTGGTTGGATAACTTCTCACGTTTTCATACCCTTTACCGTTATGATCAGCGCGGCTGTGGTCTATCCGATTGGGATGTGGACACGATTTCCTTTGAGGCGCTGCTGAGCGATTTGGAAACGATCATTGACGCTGCCGGACTTGACCAATTTGCCCTGATAGGGATGTCGAACGGCGGTAGCCTCGCCTTAAGTTATGCGGTGCGGCATCCCGAAAGAGTCAGCCACCTGATGATATACGGCGGTTATATGCGCGGCATGGCACAGCGCAGCACAGATGCCGCCAAAAATGAAGAAATCGCTGTCCATCTCGGCCTGATCAAAATGGCGTGGAGTGCCGATAATCCGGTTTATAAATTCATCCTCAGTACAGAACTCTTACCCGCAGGTACGATGGAACAAATCGGCTGGTTGAACGATTTGCAACGTCTTTCGACCAGCGCCGATAACGCCGTGCGACTTCAGAAGGCTTATAATCCGGTTAATGTTGTGGCCTTAGCCTCCGATGTTTCCTGTCCGACGTTGATTCTACATGCGAAGTATGATGCTGCCGTGCCATTTGAAGAAGGACGGCTGTGCGCGACTCATATCCCCAATGCCCGTCTGGTTCCAATCGACAGTAAAAATCATCTGCTGCTTTCAACCGAACCGGCTTGGGAGCAGTTCTGGCGTGAATTTTACCAATTCCTCGGCATCTCAGACCGTCAATTTGAACTCATCCCCCCGGCCAGTGTGCCCGTCCCGCAGAATTGGCTGGCCCAATTGACGCTGCGTGAGCGCGACATTCTCCATTTACTAGCGAACGGGCAGCGCAACGACGAAATTGCTCAAACCCTCATTCTGACCCCGAAAACCGTCCGTAATTATATCTCGCGCATTTACGAAAAACTGGATGTGACCAGCCGTGGCGAGGCGATTGTGCTGGCGCGCGAAGCAGGTTTCGATAAGCCGTAATAGGGACAAAAGAGGGACATCCACCTCTCGTCTGTGGGACAAACATTCGGTTACTGTCAAAGTATTGACCGTAACGACGTTTGTTAAACAGATTAAGGGGTCTTCTTATGCAACAGGAACAAGAACTTAGAACACATATTGATCAAAATGTTGTCCAATCGTTTCAGTCCAGTTTGAAGGGGCAGCTCATTCGTCCCGAAGATGACACATATGATGAGGCACGCAAACTCTATAACGCCATGATTGATAAGCGTCCGGCGCTCATCGCCCAATGTGCCGATGTAGCGGATGTCATCCAATCGGTGAATTTCGCCCGTGAACAACATTTGCTGCTGGCGGTACGCGGTGGCGGTCACAATGGCCCCGGCTTGGGAAGCTGTGAGGACGGGTTGGTGATTGATCTGTCGTTGATGAAAGGCATTCGGGTTGATCCCGCAGCGCGGACGGCGCGGGTTGAAGGCGGTTGCACATGGGGTGATGTTGATCATGCGACCCACGCTTTTGGATTGGCGACACCGAGCGGCATTATCTCCACGACCGGTGTCGGCGGGCTGACGTTGGGCGGCGGTATCGGCCATCTGGCGCGTACCTGTGGCTTGACGATTGATAACCTTCTGGCTGTCGATATGGTTCTGGCAGATGGCCGTTTTGTATCGGCCAGCGCCGATGAGAACCAAGATCTATTCTGGGCAGTACGCGGCGGCGGTGGGAACTTCGGCGTGGTAACGTCGTTCTTGTTCCGCTTACATCCGATTAGCACGGTTTATGCTGGCCCGATGCTCTGGCCGCTCGAAAAAGCCGCCGAGGCCATGCGCTTCTACCGTGATTATATCCTGACCGCACCGGAAGAAATGAACGGTTGGTTCGCTTTTATGACGGTTCCACCGGCGGCACCCTTCCCCGTAGAATTGCACAATAAAAAGGTGTGCGGTGTCGTCTGGTGCTATACGGGGCCGTTGGAAAAGGCCGAGAAAGTCTTTGAGCCGATTCGGGCTTTCACGCCGCCGCTGTTGGATTTTGTCGGGCCACTGCCGCATCCGGCTTTGCAAGGCATGTTTGATGGTTTGTATCCACCCGGTTTGCAATGGTATTGGCGTGCCGATTGGATTAAGGATTTGAGCGAAGAAGCCATTGCCGAACATGTCAAATATGCCGCGCAGCTTCCGACCATGCACTCGACCATGCACCTGTATCCGATTAGTGGTGCGCCGCATCGGGTGAAAAATTCGGATACCGCTTTTAGCTACCGCGAGGCCAATTGGGGCATGGTGATCGTCGGTGTTGATCCTGATCCCAACAACAACATGAAGACCATTGCTTGGGCGAAAGATTACTCCGATGCCATCCATCCGCATTCGGCGGGCGGAGCCTACATCAATATGATGATGGATGAAGGGCAGGAACGGGTGAAAGCCGCCTACAAAGATAATTATGCGCGGTTGGTTGAAATCAAAACCAAATACGATCCGACCAATCTGTTCCGCGTGAATCAGAATATCCGTCCGGCAACTTAGCGCTTTGTCTTGTAAATAATCGGAAATGCGATGTGCCTGTTCGCAGACAAATTGCATTTGTATAGGGACGGCATACATGCTGTCCGCCACAATGTATAACTACGGATGCGCCCGTTCATTCGGGCGTATCCTTTGGTTACGTTTAATCTTCAAGTGGAGTAGAAGTGATGATGACAGAAGCTGCCGTTGAAGTCGCCATTCGCACGGCAATTATGGATTATGTCGAAGGCTGGTATGAAAGTGATGTTGAACGCATGAACCGCTGTCTGCATCCACGTTTGGTAAAGCGGACTCTCCGCGTTCAGAAAGATGGCGGTGAACCCAAATTTATTGACCTGACAAAAGAGGATATGATGGGCTATACGCAGGCGGGCGAGGGTCTTGAAGCACCCCGCGACAAACTCTATTACAAGATTGATATTCTGGATGTCTATCAAGAAACCGCAACGGCCCGCGCGGAAACCTACGAATTTATTGATTATGTACAGCTTGTGAAGCAAAATGGCCGCTGGCTGATCGTGAATGTGTTGTATACGGCGAACCATGCGGCGAAAAAATAGTGCCTTAAGCCCGAACAGCTTTAACCCCTGCTGGTTGTAATCCGGTACGCCACAGCGGCTTCTCAATATACAAAAAACGATCTCTCCTTTCCAGACTGCGCTCAAAACACCCCAATAAAAAGGGGGATTCAAACCAGATTCTAACTTGCCTTTTAAGCACTTTTGTTCTACAATAAACCTACAAATGAGGTTCCTTACTCAACACCTTAACGGGTGGCAAATCTGGCAAAAAGTAGCGAGTTGCCATTGCCGAAAATGCGACCGAAGGAAGTCCTGTGGGCTGCTCATTTTGTCAATAACAACAGCATCGATAGCAACATTTCGCCATTTCCAATGGCAGTAATGCCGCCGCCACTGCCGCCACAAAATCGCGATTCCGAATCTGACGAATTTGCAGAATTATCCGAAGTTTCTCGGCTGTCGCTTTTGCAGTTGTTGCGGTATTTGCAGTTTTCCCGAAGTTTCCGAATCAAGTAGTACCGAGGATGCACGATGATTACCCAACAAATTGTCAGTGAGAAATTGTTGGCTTTTTTGGACGACCGTATGTCCCTTAACCAGATTGTCTCGTGGGCCGAAAAGGTCATGACCGAGGGCAATTACACCCCCGACAGCAACATTCACCTGCTGGTCGGCATCGTCATGTCGCTGGCCGGTGCCGACCGTCCGCGCGCGCTCATCAAGTGGGATGGCCGCGCCGAGCTGATGAAACTCCCCGTGGACGCTGCCTGACCACCGCTTCACCTACCGCACGGCACCTCCGGTTGACATTCTTCCGCCGGAGGTGCTAGGGTAACGTCAACCTGCCGCTAAATAGCCGGAGCGTTGACCATGCCCAAGCATCTTGCGCCGCTTCTCCTCGGACTTGTCTCAATCGCGCTGGTGGCGCAAACCTCCCTGCCTCCGACACCTACGTCCACCGCCCAGCAAGCTGCTAACCTCAAAGGCTGTGCTGATTTAGGACTGAGTACCCAACCGGTGACGGATGCTAACGGATGGCGCTACAGCGTCCCGTCGCCCGATGGAACCTATGTGGCTCTAGAGCATCATCTCGGCAGTCACGTCGGCTGCTACACAGTGAATGTTTTCCAATGCACAACCCAACAGGTTAGCCCAACAATGGGCTGTGAAGGTATCTCCGATGATACGGGCTCGCAGGTGTTCGCCAATGAATGGACTTCTGACCACGACTTGCTGATTTCCAAAGATGGGAAGACAGAGAGTGTGGATGTGCGTAATTATTTCACCGGACTCAATACAGCCAAAGCCTATGATGAGGTGGTCGGTTCATCACCGGATGGCGCATGGCAAATCGTCAATTCGGGCCGTGATGGTATGTCCGAACTCTATCGTCAGCGTCCCGATGGCAGCGATGCCCAACGTTTGACACACTCATTAGCCTTAGACAACTATTTCGGTTGGTCGGCAGATGGTCAATGGATTATTTTCGAGTCCTACAACTCGTACGATTCCTTCCAGCCGATGAAAATGCGGCTTGATGGTTCTGAACAGCAGCCCATACTGACCGAAGCCGAGTCAGAGTTGAGTCAAGATCACGCTTGGGAAACCCTCGGCCTTTCACCCGACCACAAATGGCTGCTGTTGCAAGGCTTAATCCCTGATCCTGAATCGACAACCGGAGGATTGAATTATGTGCTTTATCGCTTAGGTGTGCCCGCTGGCGGTCTCACAAGGTTGACTGATCCAGCGGTGGCCTATTGGTTTCAGGATTGGACACCGGATGGGCGAGCATTAGTCTGGCATTGGAGGGGTAGTCGTCCGCAGCGAATGTTTCACTTAATCGACATGGATACGGCGAAAAGCAATGTATTTTTTCTAGGCCATGAGGCTGAATTCAAAGGCTGGACGGACGATCATAAAGCGGCTTTATTCATGGTGCATAGTGAAACAAATGCTGCTCTGTTTTGGTACCGGGACGAGTTAGATAGCAGTGGTTCAACGCTTATCCAACCTCCTACATCATGAACTAAAGGATCAATCTCCATGCCCAAGCATCTTGCGCCGCTTCTCCTTGGATTAGCCTCTATCGTATTGGTGGCGCAAACCTCCCTGCCTCCGACACCCACGCCTACCGTTCAGCAAGCCGCCAACCTCAACGGCTGTGCCGAGTTGGGCATTGCCACGATCAACGATGCCGATCCTTATGGCTGGGGCTATACCATGCCTTCACCCGATGGAACCTATGTGGTACAAGGGCAGCACCTCGGCAGCCACGGCTGTCATAACATCATTATTTACCAGTGTGTCACTAAGCAATCCAGCGGTGCTATCGGCTGTGATGGTGTCTTCCCACCCGAATCGCAGGATCTCGTCTTCGCTACCAATTGGGTCTCCAACGACGACCTTCTGATTACGCGATTGAATAAGCCGCAGACCCTTCATATGCCCGATTATTTTAAAGTCGATCTGAGTCCGGCTAAGGGTATGGATAAAGTGGTCAGTTTATCCCCTGATGGGCAGTGGCAAATCTTTAGCTCTGGCCGTGACAAGATGTCCGAACTCTACCGCCAGCTCTTGGATGGCAGTCATGTCCAGCGCTTAACCTACTCACGCGGTTTGGGAAACTTTTACGGCTGGTCTCCTGATGGCAAGTGGATGATCTTCGATTATGACGATGCACACCGTTACGGCTTGCTGCCGGTGCGGATGCATCTGGATGGCTCTGAGCTTCAGCCTTTGATGACCGATAATGATTTGGGCTACAGCGACAGTTCCATCTGGTATACGTTGGCTTTCTCACCGGATTCGCGCTGGCTGTTGATGCAGGCTGATGGAGCGTCCTCCAGCGGCTCAGTCCCCGTAATCTACCGTTTGGGCGTGCCAGATGGAGGTTTGATGCGCCTCACAGACCCCAATGTAGCTTATAAATTTGTGGATTGGTCGCCGGATGGTCGCGCCTTAGTTTGGCATTGGAATGCGAACACGCGCGGACTTGCCTTCGAATTGGTAGATGTCGCTACCATGAAATATAGTCTCTTGGTGGCGGGTGATGCCCTAGAATTTCAGCGTTGGACAGACGATCACAAGGCCGCACTCTTTTTGAGGCACAATGCACAGGGTAATGCCGTGTGGAATCGCGCCGAGTTAGATGGCAGTGGCGTAAAAGAAGTTGAACGACCTGCCTCCTAACTGTGCAACGATGTCAACCATCCCAATACGCGCTAAAATAGAGATACTTCGTGGTTCGCAAAATTATGACGAGGGCATTTTAATATGGGTACTTATGCTTTAAGCGCTGAACAACTGGCTTTTTACGACGAAAATGGTTATTTGCTGCTGCGTAACTGGATACCGCAGCCCATGCTCGAACGCTTGCAAGCCGCCGGAGCCTCATGGATCGCCGACGGTTTAGGCTCCGACGAAGACGATCCACATCATATTGATTACCGCTTCGCTGACCGTCCGACTGGCAGCACCATGTGGCGCGTCGATTATCTCCACAACAAAGGCCAAGCTGCTTCCCTCGAACTGCTGGGCAGTCCACAGGTTTTAGAGGTTGCTCAGAGCATGTGTGGCCTCAACTTCGTACCCACTTACGAGGCGATGGTCTTCAAGCAGGAGGGCGACGGCCCGGTCGTCAACTGGCATCAGGACGCGGTGCATCCCCGCAGCTATCGCATTTTTAACTACGACCTCTATCTGGATCAATCGCTTTCCGGTGGCGGAGCCTTATGGGTTATCCCCAAGTCTCACACGCAGAAGCAGGATGTCTGCTACTTGACCGATACCTTCGGCTGGAACGTGCCGGGATCAATCGAGGTCGAGATGCAGCCGGGAGATGTCCTGCTGCATGATGTTATGGTGGTTCACGGCTCACCCCATGCCGAGGGTAAACGCTTACGCCGTACCATTTACTATGAATTCCGGGCTGCCGAGGAAATCCTTCAAGATGGCCCGTGGGATCGTACATGGATTGACCAACGGATGCGCCTCGTCCCGCTGGGTTTGAAGCGCTACGCCCAACAGTATCGGGCTGATGAGCAGTTCCAGTGGAATATCAGCAATGAATTCCGTCCGGTCATGAGCGAGGACGAAGCCACCGAACTGCGCGTCGCCCATGAGGTTCATATGTCCGGTTCTTATTGCAGCGTCGGTGATGCAGGTAAAATCAAAGCGGCGATTTAGGCCGATAATCACACGTTTTTCTAAATAACTACCCATATTTTCAAAATGGACTACATTCTTCTAGAACCTGTGAATATAGAGGCGTTGTATTATGGATTTCGGCGTACATCTTCCGCTGATCGACTTTGGCAGCAATCCGTTCTCGCTTCAACACCTACTGGATTATGCCGAACTTGCGGAGCAGCTTGGCTATCAGGCGCTTTCGGTCAACGATCATATGCTCTTTTCTCGACCGTGGCTTGATGGGCCAACGGCCTTAGCTGCTGTACTTCCCAAAACCGGGCATATGACGCTGGCAACCACGCTCGCGCTGCCCACTGTTCGTGGGCCAGTCGCGCTGGCGAAATCCCTCGCGGCAATTGACCTGCTCTCAGGTGGTCGCCTTATTGTGGGTGTCGGGCCGGGTTCTTCCGCCCGTGATTATGCAGCGGTTGGCATTCCCTTCGAAGAACGTTGGAAGCGCCTTGACGAGAGCATACAGGCCTTGCGCGTCCTTTGGAGTAAAGATGCTCTGCCTTTCAAGGGGCAGTTCTACAATACGGAAGGCATCGCACTTGAACCGCGTCCTGCCCAACAAGCGGGCATACCCCTATGGCTTGGCAGTTGGGGTTCAGTCGCCGGGCTGCGTCGCGTGGCAAACCTCGCCGACGGATGGTTGGCATCCGGCTATAACACAACCCCGCAGGAATTCGCCCAAGCGTGGATTGATCTGCGGGCGAACCTTCAGAGTGTGGGCAAAGATCCCGCCTCGTTTCCAAATGCTGTTGCTACCATGTGGTTCTATGTGACGGACAATCGTGCCGAAGCGCAACGCATGTTGGAGCAGGTTCTTAGTCCCATGCTCAAGCGCCCTGTAGATGTCTTAGGTGACCGTCTACCGATAGGCTCAGCAGAGGAATGCGCGGAAAAACTCGCGCCTTATCGAGCAGCAGGGGCGCAGCGCATCTTTCTATGGCCTCTTGGGGACGACCTCAAGCAGTTAGAAATGTTTCAGAAAAAGGTTGTACCCTTGCTGCCTTCATGAATAGGTCATACGATTTGGCTGTCGTCTTCCAGCAGTTCGCCCTCATACCCGACGACTGGTCTATTTTCAGGGAGCATATTCACCAACCAACGCGCTTAAGGCGACCAGATGGTCACATCTGAGTTACTGCTAATGGCGAGATTGGCTCCATCGGGTGACCAGTCAATAGAAATGACGGTGGTTGGATTTTCAAAATGTGAAATCTGGACACCGGTTACTGCATCCCACAAAGCGATAGACGTATCTCTTTGGATGAAAGTGGCGATGCGTTTTCCATCCGGTGACCATTTAACTTGCACATTGAAATCAGCCGCATCTTTTATAGATAGCGTATTTACTGCGAGCGGATTACTCCAGCGTTCATTAGGATGATCGGGATTCATCATCGTGATAGTGGGTTCATGTAGGCCACTGCGCTTTAAATCTTGAGTAATCGCCATAGATTGACTGTCTGGTGACCAAGATACCTGTTGATATTGACCACCCAACAGGAGAATGGGAATGTTACGAAACCATTTCCACACACCGTCGTCTGTAACTACCGAAAACCAATTACCATTCCCGATCCAATCGAGGTCGTGGGCAGGATTGTCGAGCTTGCTCGTGAACATCCAATCCAGTTGAGTAGGGTCAACCACACTGACCGATAAACCATCTGCGGATAAAACAGCAATTTTGTTGGTGGGCGATGTAACCATTAATTTGGGTACACCATTGGTTAGAAATGGCGGCTGTGATAGGTCGTGCAAGCGGCTCTTAATTGTAAGGTTAGATATCGTTTTGGCGGTGAATAGTGGGAACAGGTGCCCATCCTGTATCTGGTAATGGTTCAAATAGAGATATTGGCTATCCGGTGACCAATCAAATTTTGATTCCATATCAGTGCCGTAATACGAAAAACCATTTGCTCTTATGTCCCATACTGCAATCCGGTTAAGGCCAATTTGAAGGGCAAGATATTGCTTATTAGGCGACCAGCGTATTTGGCTAATTGCGGGTAACCGGAACAAGACACTGGACAAACCTTTTGCAGGGAAAATTGCTGACTCATCCCCACTCGCTGCTAAATTAGGGTTAAATATGGATGTAGGTATTAACCCCGAGTAATTTGATAAGAATGGTGGATTTTTGGGGGGAGATACAGCAGGCATTATAGCAATAGCGATTGCGCCAAGAATGACCAGAACGACGATCCAAATTACTGGATTGTTGCTAGCACTATATCGAATGCGCTCCAGTAGGGTCGGAGGAGGATAAGGGTCGGCAATCGAGTCATAGTAGACTGCCATATCGATATTGGTGTCGGCTTCCAGCAGTTCGCCGTCTTCACCGACAATGGGTTTCAATCGTTTATTGGACTTGGGCATGATATGAGTCTTTGAATTAATCCTACGCTCATCATAGCATTGATGGAGCGGTCATAACCCCACATATTTGGGCATCACAAATGCGGTAGGTAGAGCTTTTTGTCGAATGGCTGAGGAGATAGGACAAATGCCTCAAGCGAGGATTGGCTTTTCTCTCTATAATTTGGGATAAAAGCTGCGGGGGATACTATTGATGCGAATTTTAAGAGGCCTTGTTTATTTCTTTCTGGTGGTGCTGTGTGTGGTGGTAGTGCCGGTGCTGGCTCAGGATGACTGCCCGACACTGGTACAGAATGCCATCAAAGCCGTTGGTGATTTGTGCGCGGCCACTGGCTTAAATCAAGCCTGTTACGGCAATCTTTCCTTGAAGGCCGAGCCGCAGCCGGGGGTGACCAGTTTCGCCTTTGATAAGCCCGGTAATGTGACGCGCGTCGCCAATTTAAAGACGCTGCAAGTCGATCCGTTTGATGAGGTTAAGAAGCAGTGGGGCGTGGCGTTGATGCGCTTGCAAGCCAATATCCCCGACACACTGCCGGGGCAAAGTGTCAGCTTCCTCGTCTTTGGCGATGTCCAACTGGAAAATAAAGTCACTCCTACCGACAGCCCAAGTTTGACACTCAGTTCGAACGCGGTTTTGCTCGGTGATCCGCAAGATAGTACGTCGATTGTCGGCGGCTTAACTTCCGGTGACAAAGTGTTTGTCCTGAGCCAATCGGAAGACGGCAAATGGATTCGCGTTGAACTGGATGGCAGCGACAGTCGTACCGGCTGGATTCCCGCCTCGTTATTCCCACAGGCAGGCGAACTCCCCAAGTTTGATGCCAACGCCCCTACGCCCATGCAAGCCTTTAGTTTGCAAACGGGTGTATCCGGTGTGAAGTGTGCCAGCGCCCCGCAGGATGGCATTCTGGTGCAAACGCCGGGTGGCAGCAACCTCAAGATCAAACTGACGGTCAACGATGTCAACGTCGAGTTGGGATCAACCGCTTTCTTGCAAGCGCAGCCCAGCAATAACATGCGCTTTTCGGTGATCGAAGGCAAGGGAACCGTCGAGTCGAACGGGCAAACGGTCGATGTTCCAGCCGGTTCATGGGTCAGCGTGCCGATGGATGCCAACCTTGAGCCAGTCGGCACCATCAGCAATCCCAAGGGCTATCAAATCGGTGATATGGATAATTTGCCGATTGGCTTACTTGGTCGTCCGATTACCGTCGCACCACCCATAATCGCTGCTGACACCAACTTATGCGTCAGTAATCCGAATGGTGCGTGGCTGCGGCAGCAACCCAATTCGGCCAACCAGACGATTTTGCGTGTGCTTACGAACGGCGCGACCGTGATTGATTCCGGCTCGACGCTCAATGATGGCACACAGCTCTGGCGGCAGGTCGAAACAGCCGATGAACAATTGACAGGCTGGATCGAAGCGGCCTCGCTCTCTGGCTGTACGAATCCAAGCCCTGTCCCTGTGAGCATCACCACGACTCCCGCTGTGTTGGCGAACTGTACGCTGCGAGGCGATTGGACGCTGACCTATACCGTGATGCCCGGTAATACTCTAGCCGAGATTGCGCGGGCTTCGGGTATCTCATTAACCGATTTGGCACAGGGCAACTGCGTCGCGGATGTGAACCGGATTGTAGTGGGTCAAAAGCTGAACGTACCGAAACTCGTAATCATTCTTACGGCTCTGCCACCCATCCAACCACCACCGGGCATCACTCCCTCGCCAACAGTGACGACAGCTCCACCTCCGCAAATCGCCAGCGGTCGCTGGATGATCACGGCGACACTTCAGTATGTGAATTGTTCCACTCCGCCTACGCCGCAAGTTACCACCAATGTTTTACCGGTGACTGTGAACGCGGATGCCAGTGTGATTACCATCAGTTCAGGCAATGAAACCATCAATTTCCAGCGGGTACAGGACACGGTTTATACCGGTACGGTGGCATCAATCAAAGCTTCGGCCACCTTAGCCGTTACCGTAGCCAATGGCGCGAATTCACAGGCATCAATGCAAATCACCGCGCCCTGTCAGACCCGTACAGCAGCAGGTGGATAGCTCATAATGAGTTAGACTATTTTGTCCCGCTGGATTCATAGGCATGTAAGATGGGTTCGGCGGGAACATTGCCACCACAGATCAGGGTAACGGGATGCTGGTAAGGTGTCATATCAGCGGCACCATACAGGGCAGCGGCAAGGGCTGCTGCCCCGGATGGCTCGACCAATTGGTTGCATTCGGCCCACAGCCAGCGCATAGCCCCCGCGATTTGCATGTCGGATACCAACACGATTTCATCCACGTAGCGCTGTGTGAGTACCATCGTGCGCTCGGATACGGTGCGCGTGGCGAGGGTATCCGCGATGGTTTTCACGTCTGGCAGCGAAATAAGGTGTCCAGCTTGGACACTCTCGTACATGGAAGGTGCGCCAAGCGGTTCAACCCCGATGATCTTCACCTGCGGGTTTAATTTTTTGAGGGCACAGGCCACGCCCGCGATCAAGCCCCCACCCCCGATAGCCACCAGCAGGCAGTCCATTTCCGGCACATCTTCTAAC
>JACDGI010000025.1 GCA_013821665.1 Anaerolineae bacterium | reverse complement strand
GCTCAACACGATCCGATGGTTTTGTTTTCGTCCCATTTTCCAGTATCCTTCTCTCACAATTGCTTTAGGATACACTCTTTCTTAGTTTATTTCTGTGGTCGTCTACTAGCTTTTGATCCAAGCGGAACTCTGCTCGCGTCTGCTAGTTGGGATGGAACAATTAGGCTCTGGGATATAAAATCAAATAAGGTTCAAGCCGTTTCAAAAGACGTTGGCTCTTGGGTTACCGATGTGTCGTTTAATCATGATGGCAGCCTTTTAGCAAGCGGGGAACTTGGCGGCATTGTTCGTTTTTGGGACGTTACGTCAGCAACCGAACTCTTAAATTTAGACCTCTACCCTCATCAGCCAAACATAATGCATGTTGCGTTTAACCCAAGTGGAACTTTATTAGTTACAGCGTATGAACCTTTACAGGTTACGACGACCAGTAAAGATGCGAACCCCATTCAACTATGGGGCGTAAAATAACGAAAATCAGTGTACTCTATGTTGAACGACATCAACTTGTAACCAAATAGCCTTGCTGTAAGACCATTCCCCAGATACCACGTTCCCTATAACGCCTCGGAGCGAACCAACCATGTTGGATTTACTAGATTACCGCCATAAGATATTCGACCTCTACCGTGACATTCACGCTGCCGGTGCTGATCCTGCTGGACGCGATCATTTCCAGCGTGTGAAGGATGATATTTTCCTCACACATCCGCAATCCGCCCTGAACACCGAACAGCAAGCAGCCTTCACTGGCTTAGAATACTACGATTATGATCCAGCTTATCGCGTAACGGCAAAGGTCGATTTGAATGTCGAACCGGAAACCCTAACCATCGAACTCGAAGGCGATGGTCGTTTTTCCTATCGCCGTTTCGGTCAAGTGACCTTTACCCTGCCCACTGGAACGGGACATTTAAGTCTTTTCTGGATTAACGGCTATGGTGGTGGCATATTCTTGCCCTTCGGTGATGCCACCAACCGTCATACTACTTATGGCGCAGGACGTTATCTCTACGACACCATCAAAGGGGCTGATCTCGGCGCGACACTTGATAGTCTCGTGCTGGATTTCAACTACGCCTATAATCCCTCGTGCGCCTATAATGAGCGCTGGGTATGTCCACTCGCCCCGCGTGAAAACCGTCTCGACTTCCCAATTCCCGTCGGCGAAAAAGTCTGGGGATAATGCATATATTCCCTTTGCGTTAAGATTCTTTTCCATAGACATTTCGACCCCTAAATGTCATGATTAGCGCGATTGTCGGATTATGGATTGAGTTGATATGACGCATCTACTGGAAGCACCCCCTCAAACAGCACTATGCCCGATTTATATTGGCAACGTTTACATCGAAACACCGCTCACACTGGCACCGATGGCCGGACAGACCAACCACGCCTTCCGCACCATGTGCCGCGAGATGGGCGACTGCGGCTTGGTCTGCACCGAACTCATTAGCAGCCAAGCTATTCACTACAAAAGTCGGAAATCGCGGAATATGTTCGACTGGACAGAAGCCGAACGTCCCTTCGCGGTGCAGTTGTTCGGCAGCGATCCGACCATGATGGCCGAAGCCGCGCGGATGGTGGTTGATGAAGGCGCGGACATCGTTGACATCAACATGGGCTGCTGGGTTCCAAAAGTCGTCAAAAAAGGCGCTGGCGCAGCCATGCTCAACGACATTTGCAACGCCACCTGGGTGGTGGAGGCCATCGTCAAAGCGGTCAATGTGCCAGTAACTGTCAAAGTTCGAGCAGGCATTGACCCCGAACACATCACCGCCATTGAGTTCGCCAAAGTTGCCGAAAACGTAGGCGTTAAAGCCATCGCCGTACATGGACGCACTGCCTCGCAGGGCTTCACCGGCACTGCCGATTGGGATGTCATCCGGCGCGTGAAAGAAGCGGTGAGCATTCCAGTCTTCGGCAATGGTGATGTCAAAAACGCGGCGGACGCGGCACGAATGCTGGCTGAAACCGGCTGCGATGGTGTGATGATTGGACGGGCAGCGCTCGGTAATCCGTGGTTGTTCCACGAGATCGCCCACGAAATCCGCACCGGAGAAACCTTGCCATCACCAACCCCCTCGGAACGGGCAGCAGCAGCCATCCGCCATGCTCAGCTCAGCGTCGAATCCAGCGTCATTGGCGAGAAGCAGACCATTTTTGAACTGCGTGGACAGTTGACCAAATATCATCTAGCGGTACCGGGCGCCGCCAGTGTACGCCAGCAATTGGTCTTCGCTGAAACATTGGCGGATGTCGAAGCCATATTGGAGCCATATCTGTGATCTATTTTCGTCGGGCGCTCATCGTTGTAGCCTTATTATTAGCAGGATGTGGCGGCCTTGCAGGTGAACCGGCAATTGTAGCGACCCTACCACCGGTCACACCCAGTGTTTCCTATCCGGCAACGCCCCCCGATTTAGCCGTCGGAGCCTCTGTTTTTGCAGGGCATTGTACCCAGTGTCACGGCTTAAGCGGCGCGGGCGATGGTGCCTTAATTGGCAGCGGACAAGGCCAAATTGGTGTGCATCCGCTCAGTTTTCGTGATGCAGCCACCACAGCCGCTCAAACACCGCTCGAATTTTATAACACCATCACCGATGGCAACATCGAGCATTTTATGCCGCCGTGGAAAGACGCGCTCACTGACGATCAGCGCTGGGCAGTCGCGCTCTATACCTATACACTCCATAATGCTCAGGCCAATGTCGATGCAGGTGCGGCTCTGACATCCGGCCAACCCATAACCTTAGCCAACCTGCCCTCCGCTGAAAATAACGTCAAACTGACAGACGCACAACTCATCTCACAGGTGGGTTTACCCGCCGCCTTCATCAGTAGTTTAAGTGACCAACAAAAGAATGATCTCGCGGCCTATTTGCGCTCATTGACGGTAGCCAACGCCATGCATATGGGCTTGGTCACCTCAGCGCCACAAGTGACCGCAGAACCAGCCGTCACACCCGAAGTAACCGCCGCTCCTGCCGCTGCTGGAACAGGCACCATCAGCGGACAAGTCACCAATGGCACATCTGGCGCAAAGGTTCCCGCCGATTTAAAAATCAGTCTGTATGTGATTACGACGCAGGGCGCATCCGCACCAATGGATGCTACAGTAGGCGCGGACGGTAAATTTTCCTTTGCCAATATCGATATTCGTCTCGATCAAAAGTATGTCGTCACAACCACTTATAATGGACGCGCTTACGGCAGCGAAGCTAAAGATGGCGACCCGACCACCAATAAAGTCGATTTGCCCATCACCATTTACGAAACAACCGACGATGTAAGTGTGCTAACCATCTTGGCATGGGTATCACAGGTACAGTTGGTCGGCAATAACCTACAGGTGAGCGACTTCATCCAAATCGGCAATAGTGCGGATCGTGCCTATTCGACCAATGTGGCTGTCGATGACAAGCGCTATGGTGGCGTGGAAGTGCCGGTGCCCAAGGATGCGCTCATCCAAAGCGCTGACGTTTCGAACTCCCGTTATACCATTGGCGCGGACGGTCACAGCGTCATCGACACTGCGCCCGTTTTACCGGGACAGAGTTACATCTTCCAGATGGTTTACAGCTTGCCCTATCGTGGTGATATTCAGGTCGAGCAGACGGTTCCTTATACCTTGAGCGGTGCCTACCGCTTGCTGGTTAATCTGCCGGGGGCAACGGTCACGTCCGACTTGCTCAAATCGCTTGGCCCGCAGGAATTGAGCGGCGTACAGTATCAGTCTTACGGCACATCCGACCCCCTTAAAGCCAAGGACAGCATCCGCTACGGTGTACAGGGCGGCGTTCAAGCCACTTCATCCACGGCGGCGGTCATCAACCGCGACCAACTCATTCCCCTGCTGCTGATCGTAGCCGGATTGGTCGTGATTCTCACAGCCGGTATGATCTACTGGCGTGGTCGCCGCCCGCTCACACCTGAGCCAACCACCCGCAGCAATGACGCACTGGTTGACGGTCTCATTCAGCAAATTTCCGAGTTAGACGAGACATACAATAAGGGTTCTTTAGATGAAGACATCTATCAAAAGCGCCGTGAACGTCTCAAAGCACGCTTAGCCGCCCTCATTGATGAGGATAAATAAAATTTGAGAAGGTTTGATAACCGTCTGAAATCAAAACGACGGACGCGATGATACTCTTTAACTATTAAATAAGGACAGGTATTGTAGGGGCGCAGCATGCTGCGCCCAATTTCCTTCCTAGCGTGTTAAATATCATCATAAAGAGCATGGGACATTAGAGGGAATAAATAACATGAGTTTAGACTTTTTGAAGCGCCTTTTAAACGCACCGGGGCCGTCATCACAGGAAGTCGCACCGGCACGGTTGTGGCGCGACGAAGCCGCAGCTTTCGCCGACGAAATATCGACCGATGTACGTGGCAACTCCTTCGCGCTGCTCAAAGGTGGCAAGCCCCGCGTATTGCTGGTAGGCCACATCGACGAAATCGGCCTCATCGTCTCCTACATTGACGATGACGGTTTCATCTCATTTGCCGGAGTCGGCGGCTGGGATGCACAGGTCTTGGTTGGTCAACGCATCCGACTGCTCGGCAAGCAAGGTGATGTCATCGGCGTGATTGGTAAGAAGCCCATCCACCTGATGAAAAAGGATGAAGGCTCTAGCACCATCGACGATTTATGGATTGATATTGGCGTGACCAGCCGCGCTGCTGCATCTGAACTGATACGAGTTGGCACAGTTGGCGTGATCGATGCCACCATGTACGAACTACCCAATGGACGCATTGTCTCGCGCAGCATTGATAATCGTATCGGTGCCTACACCGTCTTGGAAGCACTCCGCTTATTGTCCCAAGATCGTCCGGCAGCCACCGTCGCGGCAGTCGCCACGGCTCAGGAAGAAATCACCTTTGCGGGTGCGCACACAGCGGCTTTCAGCTTCGAACCGGATGCCGCCATTGTGGTTGATGTGACCCACGCCACCGATTATCCAACGGCCAACAAAAAATCGGCTGGCGAAGCCAATCTGGGCGGTGGCCCCGTGATTGCGGCTGGTTCAGTTAATAGTCCCATCGTGCATCAAACCCTTCTGGATATTGCTGACCGGGACGGCATCCCCTACACCATCAAGGTCAATGCCGCCCGTTCGGCCACCGATGCGGATGCCATTCATTATGCGCGTGGCGGTGTCGCGGTAGGTGTGGTTTCCATCCCCAACCGTTACATGCACTCACCCAACGAAATGATCCAGATGAGCGATGTACAACACGCGGCACGCTTGATCGCCACCTTTGTGCAGTCGCTCACAGCCGATACCGACTTTATACCCAGATAGGCAAAATATGGGCTATTACATGCGTTATATCGTAGCGGACGAACGACCGCTGACCCTTGAGTCACTCGGCGTGGTATTTAAGACCATTGACTCGCGCTACGTCATGCGTCCGACTGACCTCGATGAACTGGTCGAGGTTGTCTACGACGACAAGTTGTACGGGCAGATTGAGATTAATGCGCCCGGTGATGAACTTTTCGAGGACGACATCAGTGCCTTCGTGGAAATGCTGGGCACCGCTACCTCAACCGAAGAACGTTTGGTAGCCGCTACCCTAACCGCTGCCACCCAAATGATTGCCGTCGAAATGTTCTGGGAAGGCACAGACTCCGAAGCAACCTTCGCCATATTCGATCCCCTGTGGGATTGGCTATTCGCCAACCGTCGCGGCATCCTCCAAGCCGATACCGAAGGCTTTTACAGTGCGGATGGTCTGCTAGTCGAGCGCAAGTTCATGATTTAGGCGCTTACTCGCAAGCCGTGCGTCCTGTTGTGCGGCACATAAAATAATCCGGTACACCTGTCGAGGCATAATCGCGCATTTGATCGGTGGAATATGTGAAATCTACTTGCGCCGTATTGTGGCACAGGAAACAGGCATTTAGGCTTTCGTTGTAGATCGCGCCGCTTGCCGTATCAAACGACCCGAAATTCCAGCCATCATTACGGGCACTGCTGGTGTAATCGGCAGCCGCCCAATACCCACGCTTTTCCCGAACATGGATCGAAGGCAGCGGATCAGCCTTCGTATAATGACCGTTGGCATCCGTGACATAATCGCCACTGGCATTTTTCAGCGCGTTATAACCCTCAACCACGATCACGGTGCCCACTGGCAAACTGTAATAATAGCCGATACCTGCGAGGCCAGTCGGATTGATATACAAATCACGGATCGTGCCATCAGGCCGTTGAACGGTGGCGTAACGGGTAAAATCCTGCCGGTAATTGCGAGGATAAGCCACACCAGCTACAGCCACAGCGGTCGGTGACGCAGGTGTAGAATCATTAGAGGATACTAATGCCGCTAGCAAAGGCACTATCACGAGCGCGGCAAAAGCGATGCTGAGTGTCAGCCGGTTATTGTTGAAAAAGGTTCGAATCATAAGCCTATCTTGCAACTAACTCATTACAGAAGTCTATCCTAGCACCACTTTCGCATAATTGGCGTATAAAAATAGTTCAGCCACAACACAATGAAATACACTAGCATCCCTCAGAAGCAGGTTATAATCAGCAATTGAAGGAGTAATCGCCCATGTCCCTGCGATTTCATGAAATAGCCGAAGCTAATCACCGCATCCTTAATCCCTTTACCCAAACCGAACTGATGCAGCTCGGTCAAATCTGCCGTCTTGATGCGACCATGCGCCAGCTCGATTTAGCCAGTGGTAAAGGCGAAATGTTGTGCCAATGGTCGCAGCAGTGGGGTATTCGCGGCGTAGGCGTGGACATCAGTAAGATTTTCCTCAAGGCCGCACGACAGCGTGCCGTCGAGCTAAACGTCCAAAACAAGCTGACCTTTATTGAAGCCGATGCTGGCAAGTTTGTAGCCGAAGGTGAACAGTTTGATATTGTAAGCTGCATCGGTGCCACATGGATCGGTAATGGTTTGGCTGGTACGATCAGACTGATGCTGCCCGCGCTCAAACCCGGTGGTTTACTGCTCATCGGTGAACCCTATTGGATCGAAACTCCACCTGATGAAGCTTATACCTCTGCGAATATCAGCAAGGATGAATTCACCTCATTGATTGGCACGTTGGATCGTTTTGATGCAGCGGGCTTGAAGTTGATTGAAATGGTTTTAGCCACGCCCCACAGTTGGGATCGTTATATCGCGGCTCAATGGTGGACAGTGGATAACTGGTTACAACTCAATCCGACGGATACGGATGCCACCGCCCTCGCTGAATGGATTGCCGCCAGCCAGCGCGATTATCTGGAATACAGCCGCCGCTATCTGGGTTGGGGTGTATTTGTTCTCAAGCTGAAATAACCTTTAGCGGTTGAAAGTACGTGATATTCGATTTTCACTTATATCCCGATGTAGGGGCTTGCCGCTGGCAAGCCCTCCTACCCATACAATCACGGTGTGCTAGTCACCGTAGGTGTCGGTGGAACATGAGTGAGTACACTTGAAGACGCTGTTCTGGTCATAACAATCGCGTTTGCCGTTGCATTATTGTCGTTGATGCGCTCGACGATACGATCCATCAACCGCAGTGTCGCCAGCACACTAATGACTATCAGCACACCCACCAGAATCCCCGTCCACGGCAGCACAAACTTCGGTTTTGTCGGGGTCAGGATGTGCGGAATTGGCGGCGCAGCAGCAACCGGTAATTCGTCATCACTCGGTGGATAATAATCACGAATCGTCGTAATCAGCCGACCAATATCGCGGTTGAAATCGGGATCATTGCGAACGATAGCAGCGTTGCGATAATACAACGGACGCAGACTTTCCGGTAAATCGCCTGTCGACGGCATACCAGCATCATCAACTAAAATCGGAATGACCAGCACGCTATCCCGTTTGAGACCCGCCTCAATTTCAATCCGCACAAAATCATCAGGGTTATCGAGGCGGCGCTGCCCGTTACTTTCCACAACCGTCAGCCAGTGTGACCCGATAATCGCCAGCAGCACATCACAGCGGGCAATCGCCTCATTCAAAAGCGTTGGATAATTCGCCCCCGGCGGAATAACATCCACATCTTTAAAAACCGCTTTTTCACCAAAGGCCACACACAGACGATCATAAATACGTCCGCTTGCGGCAGCACTGTCACTGCGGCGATAAGAAATAAAAATGCGCGGCACGGATAGTCCTTCTTTAAAACAAAGCGGCTGTACTCCACCTATTATAGTTCGGAATTCTAGCAAAATAAGAGACTTACGAAATGTAAGCCTCTTGGTGATCAACGGATAGCGGGATAGTAGTTACAAAGTACGTGACTGTCTCAACCTTTGCATTGACTCCCTTCCCCTGTTGCTATGGGGGAAGGGCTGGGGTTAGGGGTAGACCGCATCACATACCGTATGCGTCCCTTATTGAGTAACCTTCGGCGCGGTGAACTTGATATCCAGTGTCACATCATTGCTGACGTTGGCGACACCGGGAGCATTCGGGATTTGCAGGTTGTACATATCGCGTGTGACCTGTGTGGTCGCGGAACCCGTCAGCGAGTCAGCCGTAGCAGTCACCGATACATCAAAGGTGACCGACTGAACAATGTCACGGATTTTCAAGTCACCGATGACCTTGAAATTGATCGTCGTACCCATTGCAACCTTGTCCGGCAGACCGGTAATCGAAGTCGGCGTGAAGGTGATAAATTGATACTTATCATTAGCAGACTGTAGAATATTGCTGCGTAGAGCGCGATTACGTGACTCTTGATCCGTCACCAATGTGCGAGCATTGATGTTAATAACACCCATCTTGGAATTAGTGGGCGTAGTAAAGTCCACAAATATGTCACCAGCCACTTGGTCAGTTGTACCGACCACCGTGGTCGGCGTTCCACGCAGTTCTTCGGTCAACGTAAAGCTGACCTGTGAACCAGTGGTACCAATCCGGTAAAGTGTTCCGGCGGCAGCCGATTGGGCAGCGGCGGCAGCTTGAATCGCAGCAGCCGCTTCAGCACCGACAGTTACTTCGGCGGTGGCTTCTTGGGTAACATCAGCAGTCGCTTTTACGGTCGAGGAGGAAGTTGCCTCGGCGGTCATTTCAGCCGTGCTTTCCATTGCGGATGTGGCTTCAGCAGTCGCCTCGCTCGTCGGTTTGGACGCTCCAGCCACAGCCGTGCTCAGGGCATCGTTAGTCGCTTGCAATTTAGCAACCTGAGTTTGCAATGTGTTGGGTGTGGCCGTAGACAGATCAAGGGTTGGCGCTGACAGTGGCACTGTGGCCTCACCCGATCCGCCGACCAGATAAATATAGGCGAAAATACTGATTACCGCTGTGATACCCATTAAAATTAGGATACCAATAATGTTCAAAGTACGACGTGACATTGATCCTCCAAGTGATAAAACGATGATGGTTATAAAAACCCTCGGCACATCATAGCAGAGGGTTTCTGCACACAAGCCATTTGGGGATGATTACTCATCCATCTCTAAAATTACGCTCCGCCGACAATTATTACCGATCCACTATCGGTCGCACCAAGCGCATTAGTGGAAACGAATAGTTGACCGTCTTTGGATTGCGCGATGCCATAAGGCGAACTGAGCTTATCAGCCACAACTTCGGTTCCGCTATCCGTAACCTTAACCACGCTGCCAGCATCCGGGTTAAAACCGAGGTCGCCGTAAGCATCGGATAGTTGTACCGCGTACAAAGTACCATCGGTCGCCAACAAAATATCGGTCACGAAATTCAGCTTGCTGTAGGTCTTCTTGAGCTTGCCGTCCGCGCCCAACACTTCGATGCGGGCACTGTTTGCGTCATACGGAAAACCACCGAGGAAGCCCACATAGATGTCGCCATCAGGGCTGATTGCCAATGAGGTTGGCACGGATTGTGTCGTGCCCTGCTCGGCAGACCACACAGCGAAGACTTGTAGGCCGTCTTTTTCCGTCCATGTCAGGATGTCGTTGCCGCTGGCATCCGCAATGTACAACTTGCCCTCTTTATCAAATGCCAGCGCGGCAGGGTTCGAAACCAGTTCAGAACCTTTGTCGGGGTTATTTTGGGTCTCGAATGCACCCAAATCAATTACCTGTTTGATGTCGCCGCTTGTCTTATCATATTGTACGACGGCTGACACATGCTGTCCCGCTTTGAGACCTTCCGTCAGCCCCATTCCCAGCGTTGCCCAGAGACTATCAGCGGTTGGCAGAACCGAAGTCACGCCTTCGATTTCACCTGCCGCGTCCATGCTAATCAGGTTCGGGATGATAACCGCCTGTTCGCCATCGGTCGTCAACGCTGAAATCTGGCCTGTTTCCCCATATTTAACCGCACCATATGGGCCTTTACCAGCGCTATCACCACCTTGACCCGCTTCGGCAATGTACAGCGTTCCATCGGTATCAAAAGCAATGTGGCGCGGATTATTCAGATTACTGGCAACCGGTTCATCTTGCGCTGCCACTAAAGACATAACGCTGAACAGTAACAGGGTAATCAATACACAAAATCCAATTCGTCGCGTCACGATTTTACCCTTTGCATAAGACAGGATAGCACTTCCTTTTAGGAAGCGAATGTTTGCAATTATATGGGAAAACAATAGTTTATGGGTGAGAACTTGATAAGTACCCCTACGTTCAAACGCCTGACAATTCGTCTCATTCAAAGTGTTCGATTGTCGTTATGGTCGTGGTCGCAAAGTGCCTGTTAACCCATATAAGATGTGGGTTGTTTTACCTTTGTGGAGACCCCCATGTGTATACCAACTTAAGGAAAACGAACACTTAAAAGACCTGATTTCCAAGAATACAAATGTGGATTAACAAGGGTTTTTGAAGTCGCTTTAGCAGACTTGTCTTTTGGTTAGCGTCGTGGCTTTAGCCCGATGCGATGCAACCTATAACCGCTATGTGTCTTCCCTCTTGAAATCATCAGATGCTATATGACCTCCATTATGGTTATACTCGCAGCATAAATACGCTGATTATTAGTTCGTATCTTGTGATTGCGTCTTAGATTTAAAAAAGTGCGGTTTTGAAGTCCCCTCGCTGCGCAGCGGAGAGGGGATTTAGGGGAGAGGACGCTTCATAAATGCAATAGATACTCGCAGTATAAATAGTTATTTGAAAAGGAACAAAATGATGTCAGGACGATTAACAGGCAAGACTGCATTGGTAACGGGTGCAGGCAAAGGTATTGGACGCGCGACGGCTGTAGCTCTGGCCCGTGAAGGCGCGAATGTGGTCATCACCTCACGCACGAAATCCGATTTGGATACACTTGCGCTGGAGATCGAAGCCCTTGGTAATGGCGCACGGGCATTAGCTGTTCGCGCAGACGTGAGCCTCGAAGCCGATGTTGACCGTTTAGCGAAAGCGGCTTTTAATGCCTTCGGTGTGGTGGATATTTTGGTCAATAACGCCGGAACAGGCAAAAACGGTACCGTCACCACATTAACCACAGCCGATTACGACCATATTATGAATACCAATATGCGCTCGACGTGGCTGTGTACCAAAGCCTTCTTCCCACCCATGATTGCGCGTAAATCCGGTTCAGTCATCTTCGTCAGTTCGGTCGCAGGCATCAACGGCTTGCCCAATGAACCTATTTATTGCTCGACCAAATTTGCCCAAATCGGGTTTGCTCAATCCATTGATTACGAAGCCTACCCCAATAACGTCAAGGTGAGTGTGATCGCCCCCGGTGGCACGAATACCTATTTCGGTTTTGACTCCGGCACACGTACACCGGGTGATCCCGTACTCGATACCTATCACGACTCGGAAGACGTAGCAGATGCGGTCGTCTTTGCTGCCACACAGCCGCCGAAATCGCGCGTATTTATGGTATGGATGCGTCCCATGAGCGAGGCACTAGGTATGGGCGGCGGCAATTACTTCAAAGGCACTGCCGATCAAGCATAACAGATCAATAAGTCGTTCGTTTTCAAGGTTAGAAAACTCGAACGAACTTCTATTGACTGATATGAATTTTTGTTCTATAATGAACTGTGATTTGATCGTAAAAGCGAGACAAAGCAGTTTAGGAAATCAGGGGCTTGCCGCTGGCACGCCCTCGACCACGCACATTACATCCCGTACCATATTGACTATTATCCTAGACATGAAACTGCGCCTATCTTGGAGAACATCACATGTCCTCAACCGCCCATCAACAACCATTTAAAACCATTGCAACGACAGCAGCCAAATGGCACAAATGGCGGTGGCGGCATTAGCCGAGCGATCCGCCATTTCAGCGGCATCAGCCGAGCGAACCGCCGACATAAAATGCCAATTCGGCGGTTCGCTCCCTCACATCCGCCTGCCATTTCGGCGGAAGTATTGCAATTTATGCACTAAATGCAGTAACAACTGCAATAAATGTTGTTGGTAATACAGTTATGCTCCTGAAAATCCAGAGTCATAACGCCCCTCTGCCATGAAATGGAGAGGGGTTGGGGGTGAGGATTTCGTGAGGCGCATCAATAAGCAGTCGGGACACCAATCTCTTGCACATCCACCCGCACCCCATCTAGCTCCGATGGAATTTGATCCTGCGGAGCCAGCTCGGTACTAGGGCGTTTTTTGTCGACCATCACCACCAAACAAACATCACTGGTATAAGCCCCATTTGTCTTTGCCAGCCCTACAGCCACACCCATCACATGGGGGATTTTGAGTAGAACTTCCGTGTACTTTTTCTGTACTAAAGTCGCTTTAGCCGTCTTTTCGTCCTGTGACATACAAACCTCCTGATAACAAGCTCAGCATTAGAGGTTAATTTGCAACGCATTCAACACAGCGTCAATCGGGTTGAAAATGGTCGATTGGTCGGAACCGGCAAACAACAGCCCAACAGCTACATTGCTTGTGCCATCCACCAGCAGCGAACCGGAATCGCCACCTTGACTCATCGGCGTGGTGATAATTTGTCCGGTGAAACGGGCTGTCCGGTTACCGTAAGCCACGTTAACAGTCGCGTTCAATAGTGTAATTGTACCCGTAGTAAAACCCGTCGTCCGCCCCGACTTACGCACAGCCATACCGAGGGCAGCCGGTTTCGTACCATGTACCTGACCGATGCCTAGAATCTCGCCTGTAAACTTGGTCGGATCGAGCGGCTTGGCAACAGCGCAATCGACCGGATTCTCCGGGGTTTGGATGACAGCATTCACGGTACTCACAGCAGCTTGCGGGCCAACTGTAACCGAATGCACACTGGCCGGCGCGACCCGTTGATGCGATCCAACAAGCGCCGCAGCCGCGTTAACAACCGACACAACGCCACTGACAATATCACAACTCCCAGTGCCACCCGGCGTAGGTGTCGGGGTTGGTGAAGGACTGGGTGTCGGGACTGGAACATCAGGATCATCCACGTAGCGTATGGTGACAAAGCGTTCGAGACGTGCCACCACATCTGCCGGGTTTTGACCACCATCCGCCGTTCCGGGTTGTAAGATAGCATCACCGACCAGCGAGTCATTACTATTTGCCAGCACATGATTATTGGAAAGGATGAGTTTTTCGCCAGTAGTACGGTCCGTGACAACAGTGCCCAGCGTACCAGCGGTAATCTTATAGTGACCGATGCTGACTCCGCTGGGGATCTCCGGACGATAGCGATCACGCGGGCTGTCGTAGGCCCGTACATAACCGATTTCAACCACATCGGTTTTGATACCGTTCACCTCTTTAGGCACGGATTCGGCTGCTGTGAGGGCGGCTGTCGGGACTTTCCGCTGAACCAAGACCACGACTGAAGGTTCACCGACGCTGTTTTTCAGACCCACTGCCACACCAACCACGTTGGGTTTTGCCAACAGGGAATCCATGAACATGCGCTGCGCCTGAAGAACATCATTGATCGCCATAATTACTACTCCCCGTACAAATGGTCACTCGATCTTGCGCCATTGTAGCACCGTTTAAAGGGGTACGCTGACCGAACTTGCCCCTTACACACGCGGCCTTGGATTTTGTGTTAAACTCGGTCAAGAGTTAATAAATTCGTGAGTTAGCCGAACTTTTGCCCTGAGTATGGGATATAGTATTAGTCTAAAGTTGCTCAGGGTCAGTTGCGTTTGCTGGCAAATGACAACCCCATAAACAGGAGAACCCGCGTGAAAATACGAATGATTGGTTTAGTGTTAGGCACATTGTTGATGGGAGCTTGCAGCGCATTGGGTAGTAGCCCTGTTAAGCAGTTTGTAAAAGGCGAGGAGTTAGCCTTTTATGATTTCACGGCTCCGGCGACTTTCGAAGAGGGTTTGTACGGCAATAACACGGCGCGTCTACAAATATCGAGCGGTGTATACAACATCCAATTGAGCGCAGGCGACAACAACGTATATTACGGGCAGTGGGGTGCTACCCTTGATGACACCGTTATTGAGGTAGAGGCCAACCAGACCAGCGCCGATTTAAACAGCACTTATGGTGTGATGTGCCGGATGCGCGGTACGGTTGGTCAAATTGTAAAAGCCAATCCCGAAGCGACACCCGATGCCAGCGAACCAGCCGGTAGCGATACGATCATCGCGGCTGGCAATAGCGAAGCCACACTAGAGGCGACTGCCGACGCAACGGCTGAAGCCACCTTGGAAGCCACTCAAGAAGTGACGGCTGAAGCGACCCAAAAAGTAACCGCTGAGGCCACATCTCAAGCCGACACATCCAATGCGACGACCGACAACAAATCGAACAATGGCGACGGTTATCTTTTTGTTGTCGAAGGCAATGGAAAGTACGCGATCATGCGTTCACAGGGACATAAGATAACCCCACTCATCAATTGGACTTCTTCCAGCGCAGTTAATTCAGGTGCAGCCCAAAACAGCATCCGCGCGATCTGCATGGGCAATTATCTGGCGATGTATGTGAATGACCAGTTCGTGGCCGATACAACCGACTCGATGTACACCAAAGGTCAGCTTGGTCTGGTGGCTGCATCTGCGGGACGCACAGGTATGATCGTGACCTTTGATAATTTGACCGTTTATCAAGCCAAACCGGGTTAGTTTACTGATGATTGAAGCTGATCCCGTATTTGGAAAGGTTATCGCCAATTATCCGAGTGACCGCACACGGCTCGTCGTTCCGGCTGTTTTGCTTTCCGGTGTGGCATCCGTCATTCTGAACGTGACCCTCGCTGCGGTTGAAGCGTGGTGGGGGCCGGTTTTGACGGTCATCATCATGGCTGCGGTAGTACTGGCGCTGGGTTGGCGGGTGCTGCATTTCTGGAATCGCGAAGTGGTGTTATATGAAGAAGGCTTTAGTTTTCGCGAAGGTGCGCGTCCCATATTCTTTCTTTACCATGAGGTGCTGAGTATCCGGCAGCAAGCGCAGCGGCTGGCCTATTTTGGTGGACTCGTCCGCCGCAGCAGCTACAAATTTACGCTCACCACCCTACGCGGCGAAATTATGATCCTTGATAACGTTTACGTTCGCATAGAAGAATTAGGCGCACAGGTCGAAAAGAAAGTTTACGCCGTACTCGAACCCTATCTCAAAGAAGAGATGGCAAAGGGTGATAAAATTCCGTTTTCGAATACGCTTCGGCTCAGCACTTCAGGACTTGAGGAAAAAGGCCGTGAGCTGAAATGGGAAGAGTTCGATGGCTATAAGATTAGCGGTGGTCAACTTTCGATTTTTGCCCAGCCGGATACCGCTACATGGTTCAGTATCCCCCTACCCGACACAGACAATTTACCAATCTTGGTTCGATGGCTCAAACAACATGAGCATACCCCTCCGACAATGATAACGGTTGACCCAAAGACCTAGTCTTACCCCTTTTGATCCTGACCATTCGTGCAGTAGACGTGCGTTCATATGTTCTGTATGATTTGCTCATCTTAAAATCTATTTTCAACATGGAGGCCAACCATGTATGGTGGCGGTTGGTGGGTCTACGCATGGGACAGCGATCAAGATAAGAACAATAGCGTTACGTGGCCGCTGGTCAAACGGGTGCTGGGTTACGCACGTCCCTATTGGAACAAAATAGCAATTACGCTGGTCACGATTCTCATTACAACAGGGCTGGGTTTACTCACGCCCCTAATCTTCCGCGATTTGATTGACAATGCCTTACCCAAAGGTGATGTACAGCGGCTCAATGTGCTGGCTGTCGGTTTAGTACTCATTCCGATTGTGGTGAGTTTGGTCGGCATGTATTCGCGTCTGCTCAACGCCGAAATCGGAGAAGGCGTGATATTCGACCTACGCACAGCGCTCTACTCACATTTACAACATATGTCATTACGCTTCTTCACCAATACCAAAGTAGGCGAGTTGATGAGCCGCCTAAACAATGATGTCGTGAATGCTCAGTCGGCCATCAGTGATACGATTGTGACGATGGTCGTCAATATCGTGCAGGTGGTTGCCGTTTTGGGTGTCATGCTGACGATGGACTGGCGGCTGACGATTATGAGTGTCGCCGTTCTACCGGTGTTTATCGTTCTTGCCCGTAAGCGTGGTGGTAAGCTGCGATCTTTGCGACGCGAAGGTATGGAATATAACGCACAGATGAACGCCATGATGAACGAAACGCTGAACATCGGCGGTACCCTTCTCGTCAAGTTATTCGGACGTGGCACACTGGAAACCGAGCGTTTTGCGAACCGTGCCGGTAAAGTACGCGACGTTGGTGTCCGCGAGGCTTACCTCGGCAATCAATTCTGGGTGATCGTGGGCATGGTTGGCGTGGTCGGTACAGCCGTTGTGTACTGGGTCGGCGGACATCTGGTACTGGACGGTGTATTTAGCATCGGCACTATTGTGGCCTTCAGCGCTTATCTAGGCCAATTGTATGGCCCACTTCAATCACTCACTAATTCACCGGTCGTTTTTGCCCGCTCAATGGTCAGCTTTGAGCGCGTGTTCGAAGTCATCGACTTGCCTCTGGACATCATCGAAAAGCTGGATGCGCTGCCTCTAAAAGAGGTAAATGGCGAACTGACCTTCGATCATGTCAGCTTCCGCTATGATCTCCGCGCCGAGAATTTACTCACAGAAGTCAACCGTCCGGGTCGGATGGACAACATCAAAAATGTGATGTCATTGGATAGTGACGATGATGCCAAAGCGACCAAAACACCAACGAATGGTGACGCAGATGCACCGCATACTCAGGCACGAGAAGCTGCTCTGGATGATGTCTCGTTTACGATTAAACCGGGTCAACTGGTGGCACTCGTCGGGCCAAGTGGCGCGGGCAAAACCACGATGACTTATCTCATCCCACGCCTGTATGATCCTACTGAGGGAAAAATCCTGATTGATGGTCATGATTTACGGGATGTTACATTAGAGTCGTTGGCCTCACAAATTGGTATGGTGACGCAGGAAACACACTTGTTCCACGACACCATTCGAACGAACCTACTATATGCCAAGATTGACGCGACACAGGAAGAGATCGAAGCAGCCTGTAAGGCGGCCAATATCCACGACTTCATTATGGGGCTGGCTGATGGTTATAACTCGGTGGTGGGCGAACGCGGCTACCGGTTGAGCGGTGGTGAGAAGCAGCGCTTGGCAATCGCGCGTGTCATCCTCAAAAATCCGCGTATTCTGGTGCTGGACGAAGCCACTAGCCACCTCGACAGCCAATCCGAAGCGCTGATTCAAGACGCGCTGAAAACCGTGATGGCGGGACGCACCAGCATCGTCATCGCCCATCGATTGAGTACGATTTTGGCGGCTGACCAGATTTTGGTGATGGATCGCGGGCAAACAGTCGAACGCGGGACGCATCAAGAACTGCTGGCACAGGGCGGCTTGTATGCTGATTTGTATGAAACCCAGTTCAAGAGCGAACGCGAGATGGTGTAAAATGGGCAGCAATTCAATTGGCTAGCCTATTATGGAATATCATCACATGACAGACCCCCTTTACTTCGCCTGCGGGTGGGTGATCCGCCCCGATACCGATTATGACGCGCTCATGCATGCAGCCGGTGAATGTGGCTGCGAATTGGTAGCAGTCGCCCCCATCAACATGACCCAGCAGGGCTTGGCTGTGATGACGTTCGCCATCCGCACGGCTGAAGAATCGAACCTCGTCAACTTTATACGGCAGTACCAGCCCGAAATGGGACTGACGCACTGGTACGGCGTGCCGGAGTCGTATTACGAACAAGGTACACCCCTGTACGTAGAACTCATCCCTGAGGACATTCGGACTCAGTGGTTGGCGGGGTTAAACGCCTACGGCAAGCACAATGACGAGCAGCGGAAGAAACTCGTAGGGAACTAATCATTCCCTACAGAATCGTATCCATCTCTGCTATCCTTACTCCCAACGACAAACGAGCAGCAACGAACAAATCATGACTGATTGGTATCTGATCGTCGGGTTAGGCAATCCCGGCAAAGAATATGAAGACACACGCCATAATGTAGGCTTCCGTGTCGCAGATGAGCTGGCACGACGCTATAGTTTGGCGTTCGGGAAAACCGAACGTAAGGCGCAGGCGGCAAGCGGAACAATTAAAGACAAAAAGGTGATTCTGGCTAAGCCCCAAACTTTCATGAACCTGAGTGGTGAGGCCGTGCGCTCACTGGTGGATTTCTACAAAGTGGAGTTGGATCATATTCTGGTGGTGGCTGACGACCTCGACATTCCACTGGGAACGGTGCGGTTGCGACAGTCCGGCGGCGCGGGTGGACAGAACGGCATCAAAAATATTATCCAGCACCTCGGCACACCGGATTTCAATCGTTTGCGCTTCGGCATCGGTCGCCCACCGGGAAAAATGCAAGCCCGCGATTATGTGCTTGGGCCGTTCAAAGGTGAGGATGCCATCCTCGCATCGCAGGTGATTGACCGTGCGGCTGACGCGGTGGAAACATGGCTCACCGAAGGCATTGATTTGGCGATGACGCGGCATAACGGCAACATCGACGAACCTAAACCGACACCTGCTAAAGCCCCCCGCGAAAAAAAGAAACAGGTTGAACTGGAGTCTGATTTCGACTCGCTCAAAAACCACTTGGATGTGGAGGGTAAGCTGAAGTGGTGGCCTTCCAAACGATCCAAGCAATTGATCGCGCTCGATTATCTATCGAGCAAGTTTGAAGCCGGTAAAACCTACAGCGAGAGCGATGTCAATTATTTACTCGATCAGTGGCACACGTTTGGCGACGCGGCACTCCTACGCCGAGAGCTTTTCGACTATGGACAGCTTAACCGCCAGCAAGATGGCGCGGAATTTTGGTACACGCCTAGCACCAAGATTTATTAGTTCCTCAATTTCAAATCCACAAGGTGCCTCACAGCGAGAGATCAAAATTAACGTTCCAATAATTTTGATCCCATATTCCTGCTCATGTCCACAAAGAATGCTTAAAATCTCCATAAGATCTTCATAATCTTTGGGAACAATTCCTAAATTCTGTCATTCAAGGTCAACACCAATAAAATTATGACAAAACGCTTTATGCTTTTGCTGCTACTTTTCATCGCAGCTTGTTCCACCACACCTGAACCTACCCCGGACATTAGTGCCTTCGTCACTGGCACAATCACTGCCAAAGAAACGGCGACGGCTCGAACCGCCCCTACGTTAAATGCGCCGGATGATGATTCGGTGTTTGACAATATCGCTGCTGTTAAACTGGCGTGGAGTTGGGTACGTCCCTTAGCCGACGATGAAGTTTATGATCTGCGTGTCTGGGCAGATGGAGCCGACCATAACGGCATTGCCCGTACACCAGATAATCATTTTGATCTGACCAACTACTTGCTCGACCGAAAACCGGGCAAATACCATTGGACAGTGACGGTCGTTAAAAAAGATTCACCCGGTGGTCCTGATGACCAACTGGCGGATCTTCCTCCTGATCGCAGCTTTACCTTAAGCAAATTTGCCATGAATATCATGGATTTGCCAGCAGGATTCGAATCCAAACTATACGCTCATTTGCCCATTACACAGCCAACTGTTGTCACCTTCGATTCAAACGGCGCGATGGTCGTGTTGTCGCTGGATGGTCATATCGTCAAAATGACGGACAACGATCATGATGGCTATGCTGAAACCAGTACCATGCTGTTTGAAGATCCCGGCGACAAGGTTAATTATGCGGTTGGGTTGGCCTATCATGATGGGAAAACGTATATATCAGATGCAGGACGCATTAGCATATTGACCGACAGCGACAAAGATGGGAAGTTGGACAGCATCCAACCCATCGTACAGGGCTTACCGACGTGGAAGCATACCTTCCACTCCAATAACGGTATCGCCTTCGGGCCGGACAATAAACTTTATGTGGGTGTAGGCGCGACAACTGATCACGGCCCCATCCAAGACCAATATGAAGCGTCGATCTTGCGCATGAATCCCGACGGCAGCGACTTGGAAGTTTTCGCCACCGGATTCCGCAATCCGTATGACCTTGTTTTCTCACCGAAAGGCGAGTTATTCACAGCCGATAACAGCCCTGACGAACCCGATGATACCTTGGCCTATCTGCCACCAGAAGAATTGGATTTTGTCCAACAAGGGAAAAATTATGGCTTCCCTTATGTGTTCGGCGTGGCTGGCGCAGTCGGTGATTACACAGGCCCTGTGAACGACTATTACACCTCATCAGCCAGCAGCGGTATTACCTATTATTCGGCTGACCAATTCCCGCCAGCCTATCGAAATGGCATATTCCTAGCGCAGTTTGGTACGGGCGCAGCCTTCCCCAAGCAGATGGCCTTACAAAATGGGCAAATGGTGATATTTGACACCCTTACAGCGGATGGCAAAGGAGGCTACACCGGCAAGTGGCAGCCTTTCGCCAAGTTCCGTACTGATTTAGGTGTTTATAACCCAATCGATGTGACGGTCGGGCCGGACGGCGCACTGTATGTTGTTGAGTGGAATACCACAACCGTTTACCGAATTACTTATACAGGGACACCATCATCCGAGGCCACGCCAGAAAGTATAGCCGAATCAACTCCTGAAGCGACTGATAACCTCGTCGCACAGGGCGAAGCCATTTTCCACAACGGGACAAATGGCGCTCCACCTTGCATCACCTGTCATGTGCTGGATAAAGGTATAACCGGCGTAGGGCCATCGCTGCTGGGTATAAATGATGTGGCCGCGTCACGGGTGGCAGGATTAAGCGCAGAAGCGTATGTACGCCAATCCATCTTGCATCCAAATGACTTTATTGTACCGGGATATATCGCGGGCGTGATGTATCAAGGGTTTGCAAACCAACTGCAATCGAGCGATGTGGATGCGTTGGTAGCTTATGTCCTGTCACTCAAAAAATAGACCTAAATCACGAAAGAATTGACTGTCTGAGGGCATCTAATTACCGTGAATAGATGCCCTATTTAGGAAGTCGCGTTGTCTATCCTCAGTCTTATCTCCATTAATCATGCTGATTTCAAGGCATCAAAACGAGCGCTCAACATCCTAACCACATGGAATAAGACCACACTCTTATTCTCTTTTTACCTTCCTCGCATATAATAGACGGTTGCTCACTGCCTGAGCAACGAATTTTCGCTTCACTATTCAGGACATAACTGAAAGAACCTATGCAACTTACTGGACTTCTCGATCTTTTACGCAGCAGCAGCGTTTACCGCGATTTGCTGACCCATTTAAAGGCTGATAGCGCCATGCCCGATTTGGGCGTAATTCGGGCGGCACGTCCTTTCCTGCTGGCCGCACTGGCACAGGAATGGCCTGCCCCAATTATCTATATCACGGGACGGGTTGACCGTGCCTATAACGTGTCCGAACAACTGCCGGTGTGGTTAGGTGAACGTCCGGTTTATCGCTTCGCCGAACCAACTGCCCTTTTCTACGAACGCACGCCGTGGGTCGAAAACGTCATCCGTGGACGTATCGCGGCATTAGCAGCGCTGACACCTGCTGAAGAACTCACCAACCAAGCAACTGACTTAATTTCAGATGTGGTTCAACATCCGGTGATTGTGACCTCAGCGCGGGGCATCATGCAGCGCACGATGCCAGTGAACCAATTCCGCAAGTCAACACTACTGCTCAAGGCAGGTCAGCGACACATATTAGATGTGCTGTTGAGCCGCTGGCTGAAATTGGGCTATGAACCCGTTAGCGTAGTGGTAGAGCCGGGAACTTTTAGCCGACGTGGTGGTGTCGTTGATATTTTCCCGCTGGCAGCCGATAAGCCAGCGCGGATTGATTTCTTCGATGATGAGATTGACAGCATCCGCGTTTTTGATCCGTCAACACAGCGTTCGGCTGACAAGATGGCCTTTGTGGCTATTCCACCCGCGCGTGAAGTGCTACCGGAACAAACGCCGCCATTAGCCGCCCATCTCAAGGCGTATTTTGATAGTCTGCCACCTGCCGGCGAAGATATGACCACGCCGATTAAGGATGCTGAACCACTGACGAATGGAGTAGCCTTCCCAAACCTCGAACACTATATTCCTTATATTTATCCGCAGCCTGTCAGTCTATTGGATTATGCGCCACCGGACGCGTTGATTGTAGTCGAGGATTGGGCGGAGCTGCGGGATACGATTGCAGGGGTTGAAGAAGGTGCGATTAAGAGCCGTGCTGAACGCATATCGGCTAACCAGCTTGCGGCTGACCATCCGCTGCCGTATTTAACATGGGATGCGCTGGCAGAAGAATTTGAACATCGAACCACGGTGCATTTCGGCAGCATGTCCTATACCGACGATGAAGGCGCTGATCTAGAAGAACCGATTCCGGTAAAAGAAGATACGGTTCAGTTTCGCAGTGTGTTCGCGCCGGAAGAACGTTTTGGCGGGCAGCTCAAGCCACTTTTGGCGAGGCTGCGTAATGCCCAAAAGACAAGTGATTGTGCGGTCGTGGTATCACATCAATCGGTACGGGTGGCTGATTTGTGGCGCGAACAGGAAGGCTTTGTGCCGACGGTCAAAGATGTGATCGATCCGCCTGTGCCAGGTACGTTGCTGTTGGTAGACGGCGCATTGGGTGAAGGCTGGAAGATGCGTCTACCGGGTATCGAAGTACATCTGTTGACTGACGCGGAAATCTTTGGGTGGAATCGCCCTGAGCCACGCCGCCGCAAGACCGTTACCAAAGGGCGACTGCCCGAATCAAGCTACGCTGATTTGAATCCCGGCGATTTTGTGGTGCATCAGGATTACGGTATTGGGCGCTTCGGTGGGATGCGTCGGCGCACGATTGAAGGTAACGAGCGCGAGTATTTGGTCATCGAATTCGCGGGTACGGATATGGTATTCGTGCCGATTCATCAGGCTGACAGGCTGACACGTTATGTTGGGCCAGATGACCGTCCACCGAGCCTGAGCCGTCTGGGCAAACCGGATTGGGCGAAGGTCACCAGCAATGCCCGTAAAGCGGTTGAAGATGAAGCCAAAGAATTATTGGCACTGTATGCTGAACGTATGGCTACAGCCGGTTTCTCATTTCCGCCTGATACCCCGTGGCAGCATGAACTCGAAGCGTCGTTTCCATATGTCGAAACTGAAGACCAACTACGCGCTATC
>JACDGI010000601.1 GCA_013821665.1 Anaerolineae bacterium | reverse complement strand
ACTTTTCTACTCAGGCGCGTTTTGTACAGAATGGGAAACGTGTCATTTTGCGATTCTCATCTGTGGTAGCAGGAACAGCTCGCGGTCATAAAAATGGCTATCCTGTGATGCAGGACAGTTGGCTGCTTGTGAATCGAGAAGGACATACCATTGATAAATGGACACTGCAACTGAGTCGTAGAGTATGGGATATTTACGCGACCCCTAATGGTTTTATTTATACTTTGGCTCTAAACAGCCTTAATCAATATTCGGTGAAATTCCCTGTCATTTATGAGATGGATACACGCACTGGCTTTAGTGAAAGCCGAATTATCTGGAGTTTTCCCTTTGCGAAAATCGATACTTTAAGAGGCGATTTCAATACATTCCGCATTGCATGGGTGGGAAATACAGGCCAATAAATGCTAGGCAAGTGGTTTGATGCTGGCGGCACTGTAGATTTCATGGAGGAAGCGGCTGGGACGGAGGGCAAGCTGATGGGTATCAGCAAGGCCAACCGATGCGGCAAGTTTGGCCCATGTGAAATAAGTGAAAGGATAAGGAACCCACTGGTTGCCGTTGTCGATGTTGTATTCAACGATGATGAAATGTCCACCGGGTTTGAGATAACTGATTAGTTGGTGCAGGATGGGTTCTTTGTGGCGGTGAAAGTGCAGCGTGTTGGCTGCAACGAGGCCATCTAGCGGTGGCAGTGTCAGTGGTTTGGTGAAATCAGCGGTTAAGTAATGCGTTTCGACTGATGGAAATTGGGAGGCAACCGCTTGCTGATTCTGGCGTAAGGCGTGTGAATCTTGGTCGATGGCGTAAATGGTGCCGGATGCGCCGATACATTCAGCCAGTGCGAGGGTAAATGCGCCACCACCCGCGCCGAAATCCGCCCAGACCCCGCCGGAATTGGGAATGGCAGCATGGATGAGGTTGACGTGGTCGGTGTGATTCATTATTGGCCTTAGGCTGTGAACAATTGGCATTTTAATGCAGGGCAAGCTGTTGGCTTGCCCGTACAAGGGAATGGATTAGATAAGTTCGGTGACGACAGCAGGTGAGTTGGTCGGACGAGCCATTTCCCAACGGCGCATTTCGGTGCGGAAAACGAACATGAGCACGGCAGAGCCAATCAGAATGATGGCGTTAATTTCGATAGCGGTGGCGATCCCCAAGCGCTCGGCTACAAAACCGATGATGAGTACGGCGAAGGTTTGCAGACCGAAGCTAATCATAGTGAATAGGCTGAGAATACGAGCGCGCATTTCGGGTGGTGTCATAAACTGCACCATGCCAAGTGCGGTGGCAATAACGGTTGGGGCACCCATGCTGCCGAAGAATAAAGCCATCGCGGAAACGGGAATAGATCGCGCCGTCGAAAAAACCAGTAACCAGATGCCCATCCAGACAGCCGCCAAACTTAGGGCGACACCGCTGCGGCGAAGGGATTGAAAGATAGGCATGATAAACAGCACGGCGATGAGCGCACCCGCGCCGGAGGCCGCTTGTAAAGTTCCTAGTGTTTCGGCATTGCCGTGGAGCAACTTATCGGCAACCGCAGGCAATTGGCTGAGAAGGATGGATATGACCAGCAAAACAGTGAGCGTCGAGAAAATAAATAGGTCTTGAATGCGGGGCTGCGTCTTCAGATAGCGCAAGGCTTCCATTAAATCACGCAAGGGTTGGGCTTTCTTGTTTTCGCCCAATTTTTGATTGGATTTGAGGGCAACGAGGCTGGCAACCACCGCGAGAAAGCTAAGTCCGTTGACCCAAAAGGCGGGTGCGATACCAAGACGAGCGACTGCAAGCCCAGCGATGGCAGGACCGATGATGCGGCTGACCTGCAAGATCATGGCGTTGAGATTAACGGCTTTTCGCAGCTCTGACGTTCCAGAAAGATCACCGAGGAAGGTTTGTTGGGTGGGAACATCAAGCGCATTGACAGTACCAAGCAGGAAACTGAGAAGGTAAACATGCCAGAGTTGGACGAGCTGCGTCTGGACTAAAATGGCGAGTGCAAAGGCCAAAAGCATGGCGGCAATCTGCGTGCCAATGAGTAATTTACGGCGATCATAACGCTCGGCAATGACACCGGCGAACGGGCCAAAAATAAGAAAGGGTAATGCGCCGAGCATGGCGACAATACCACTTGCTTCTTCTGAACCGGTGAGAGTCCAGACCAACCATGCTTGAGCGGTGACTTGCAGCCACGTACCAATAAGTGAAACGGCTTGACCACTCAGATAAATCCGGAAATTGGGGAATCGCAACGGCGAAAAACTATCACGCAGAGTCGAAAAGACGCTCGTCATCAATGAGTCTCCGATAAATTGGTTTGTTGAAAATGATAAAGTCGGTAGGGTTTCTGGACAAGACACTAATTTTGATGGTTTCTTGAGGTGCATTCTTACGGTGAGGTTTATTAAGAAAATGTAAAGAAAAAGGGTTTGCCAGCGGCAAACCCCTACAGCCCAATCAGCGAGGATATCCCTAGATGGTGGCGGCGGCTTTGCTGCCGATGGCATCCTTGAGGAAGGCTTTGACGATATGGGCGGGGATAGCGAAACCGACATCCGGGCCAGTAATCATGGTGTTGATGCCGACTAACTTGCCCTCCGAGTCCACAACGGGGCCGCCGGAGTGACCGGGGCGCATGTGGAGACTGAGGGCAATCCATTCGCGTCCGGGCTGTATCTGACCCATTTCGGGCAGTTGGTCGCCCACACCAATGACGACACCAGAAGTCACTGCGCCTTGCACACCCCAAGGATGACCGATTGCCATTACCCATTGACCGGCTTTGAGTTTGCGCGAGTCGCCCGTTTGGATAACGGGTAAGTCGGTGGCATTGATGGACAGTGCGGCGAGATCGAGGTTGTCATCCGCCGCGATGACAGAAGCGGGAAATTTACGTCCGTCGGATAGGGTAACGTTGAGGTTATTATGCCCACGAATGACATGGGCATTGGTGATGATGAGGCCATCACTGTGCCAGATGGTGCCTGCGCCTACACCCTGTCCATTGCTGATTTGCACGAGGCTTTCATGCACATGGTCGATGCGGTCAGCGAGGGCATCGTTGAGTTCTTGGATGAGGTCTGTCATGAGAAAGTCCTTGGTCTATCAACCCCCACCCTAACCCTCCCCCGTAAACGAGGGAGGGAATTAATACAAGGCGAGGGTAAAAAGTGGGAAATTAGGTGCGTTCGCCGATGGTGACGGGGAGTTCTTGGACTTGCCCACCACGCACGATTTTGGCGGTGATGGTCGCGCCAATTTGGGTGCTGCTAAGCGCGCCGAGCAGATCTTCCATATCACCGACGGCGCTGCTGCCGAGGGCAACGATGGTGTCACCCATGAACAGTCCGGCTTTTTCGGCAGGGCTGCCACTTTCTACCGAGACGATCAACGCACCGGATTTTTGCCCAAGCGAGGCAGCAAGCGCTTCTGACAGACGTGCGGGTTGAACGCCGACACCGAGGTATCCACGACGCATCTTGCCGTGCTTGAGCAGATTTTCGACGACATATTGGATAGTCGATGTTTGGATGGTCAAGCTGACACCGCGCATAAGGGCGGAGGAGTTGAGGCCAATAATATCACCGGAGGCGCTAACGAGCGGGCCACCGGAGAAACCGGGATACATGACCACATCAGTTTGGGCGAAGAATTTGTTTTCGTCTTTGTGGTGCATGAGAGCGCTGATGACACCGAGCGTGGCTTGCAGATCATCACCGGGGCGACCAACCGCGAGTACCAGATGTCCAACGCGAACCGATTCGGAGGCTGCCCATGTAGGAGCGGTTAAGCCACCCACATCCGCACGCAGAACGGCGATGTCGGTGTTGGGGTCACGTCCGACGAGGGTGGCACTGACGGTTTTGCCATCGGGCAAGCCAATCTTGATGTCTTCATCGCGTTCGACCACATGGTGCGAGGTGACGATGATGCCATCGGCTGACCAGATGACACCACTAGCGGGCATCCGGCGGCGAGCTGAAACTTTGACGGTGCTTTTGCCAGCGGTTTCGACTGCGCCAGCCATTGAGTCGGATAAGGTTTGTAGTACGTCTGCCATTTGAATCTCCTTGATAAGCGATTGGCCGTTAGTAGATTACTATTGGCTCAATACGATTTGTTTAGCTGATGACGTTATCATCGCACAGAAGATTTGGAATGGCATTCAACTTGTGGTGAGTAGTGAACTGGACTAATGGGTAGGGAAATGTTAAATTCATGAGCAATTATTTGAATCAATAGAAATAGGGTTACATTTTATATGACACAATTCGTTTCGCCATACTCTATACCTGAATGTAAAACAAGAATTGTTAATAAACTGACCAAAATCGCAGAAAATGAGTCGTTAGCACTAAGTGATTTATATTTAAGAGTGTTATTCATGAATCAGGAAAACTGCAAATTTGAGATGTGGGAAAAGCTAGGTAGGGGGAGCGGTTTCAAGTCTTTTGAATTGCAAGGTTACTTAAAGAAGAATAGTGATGATTCTACTCTCGTAAATGTAAACTGGCATCCAACGAAGACGTTCTTTATATACCTCCCCCTATTCTTTTTAGCCACTCTAATAGGCTATGCTTTAACCGTTCGGCCATCTGATAAGTCCGCTTTTGCAATTTTCATCGTTATATTTTTTATTGGGGTTGTTGCAGTTACGTTACTATCGCGCTATAGAATGATCAACGTCATTAAGGATTCGCTGCTCGGAAAATAATCTACCGCAAGTATCTTTAATGGTTTAATAACGCAAAAGGGCTTGCCAGTGGCAAGCCCTTACGAAGATTGTTGATGTGGTTAGCGTTCGTTGATGACGGTGAAAATCATGGGGCGGCGGCGGGTTTCGTTATAGAGGACGCGCCCAAGATTGTCGTTCAGTTTGTCGCGGCGGTTGCCATTTTGCGAGTGCGTGAAGACATCATTCACGGTGGCTTTGACCGTTTTCAAAAGGTCACTCGAATCTTTGAGATAGACAAAACCGCGTGAGATGATTTCGGGTTCTTCAACCAGTTCGCCACTCTTTTGATCAACAGTGACGACGACCATCATAAAGCCATCACGGGCGAGGACTTCAC
>JACDGI010000600.1 GCA_013821665.1 Anaerolineae bacterium | reverse complement strand
GGTGGTGACGACACCCGCACATGCACTTCTTTAGCGCCGCCATCCCGTAGCAATTGTACCAATGGGCGTGATGTTGTGCCGCGCACGATGCTATCGTCTACCAAAACCACTCGCTTACCTTCAAGGTTGGAAGTCAACGCGTTGTACTTGAGCCGGACGCTCTCACGGCGCAGCACATCATCAGGTTGGATGAATGTCCGCCCGATATAACGATTCTTGGTTAAACCCTCACTGAAAGCAATGCCCGATTGGAGGCTGTAACCAATCGCCGCAGGCGTGGCCGAATCCGGTACACCGATCACAATATCCGCCTCTGCTGGCGCTTCTTTTGCCAGTTGCCGCCCCATATTTTGGCGTACCTTGTGGATGACTTGACCATCAAGGATCGAGTCAGGCCGTGCGAAATATACATATTCGAAAACGCACAGCGACCGTTGTGGCGCAGGATCAATCCCCTTATAAGAAGTCATACCATTTGCGTCAATCCGCACGATTTCGCCCGGTTCGACATAGCGTACATACTCCGCGCCAATGGTGCTGAGTGCGCAGGTTTCGCTGGCGACCACATAACCTTCGGGTAGCTTGCCGAGGCTCAGCGGACGCAGCCCATGTGGATCGCGCACCGCATAAATGGCATCGCGTGTCAAAATCGTCAATGAGTAAGCACCTTCAACGGCTGCCATCATCGCCCGAATACGCACGATCCATTTGTCGTCGGTGTCTCCACCATCGACTTGAAGGCCAATTGCGCCCCACACTTCCGGTGGCGACGCGAGGATTTGCGTCATCAATTCGGTATCGCTGGTCGAGGATAATCCCACGCCGCGTTCCAGTAACTTCTGGCGTAGCGTCAGCGCGTTAGTCAGGTTGCCATTATGGGCTAGTGCCAGCGAGCCATACATCGTTTCGATCAAATACGGTTGCACATTGCGGATGTGCTGCCCACCGGTAGTTGAATAACGGGTATGACCGACTGCCAGATGGCCTTGAAGCGGCGACAGATTCGCCTCATTAAAGACTTGTGAAACTAACCCCATACCTTTGTGGGAGTGCGTCCGTTGACCATCACCCACGACAATGCCTGCTGCTTCCTGCCCACGATGTTGCAGGGCGTACAGCGCGAAAAAGCTCAACCGTGCGACATCCCGCCCCGGCGCGTAAACACCGAATACTCCGCACTCGTCATGTGGGCGGTCTTCTTCAAAGAAATCGACATTTGAGTTGTTCGTCACTATGGTTGTCTTTTAGCTCCATCTAATGAATGGGATTGGTAAGTTGCCAAGTTATGTGCAATTCGTTGGCTGTAAGGCATCTCGCCCGGAACGAAAATTGCGCCCGTTAATTTTTCATAGGCGGCGATGTAACGCAGTGCCACCTGTGCCACGAAATCGGCTGGCATCGCCGGTGCTGTACCCTCGCCTCTGTACCCTTGTTGGACAAACCAGCGGCGTAGAAATTCTTTGTCAAAGCTTTCCGGTTCGCCGTCTGCGCCAAAAGAGTTGGCTACCCAGTAACGGCTAGAGTCGGGTGTATGGATTTCGTCGATGAGCGTCAGCTTCCCATCAATCAGGCCGAACTCATATTTCGTGTCGACCAACACCAAACCGGCTTTTTGAGCAACTGCTTGTCCCCGTTGGAACAGCGCAATCGCCACCGTTTCAACCTGAGTCCATAACGCCTCGCTTACCAAGCCGCTGTTAATAATCTCGTCGCGTGTTAGTCGTTGGTCATGTGCGCCACCCGTTGCTTTCGTCGTAGGCGTAATGATCGGATGGGGTAGAGCATCATTTTTGTGCATCCCCTCCGACAGTTGAATGCCGTAAGGTTGACGGTCACCGTTCTTATATAGAGTCCAAAGTGACGTACTTGTTACACCGGTGATGAAACCGCGTACAATGACTTCGACGGGCAGCAGTTCGGCTTCCCGCCCAATTGTCACGTTCGGATCAGGCACAGCAATCACATGGTTCGGGATAATGTCGGTTGTTTGCTCGAACCACCATGCGCTCAGTTGGTTTAGCACTTGACCCTTAAAAGGAATTGCTCCCAACACACGGTCAAAAGCCGATACGCGATCCGTTGTAATCAAGATACGCTGATCACCATTTGCGTAAATATCACGAACTTTACCGGCTGTCTTTTCACCAAAACCCACCACATCGACTTCGGTCAGCGCGTTCGGGATAGCCTCTAGGATTTGATTTTGACTGAGCATTAAATGTCCTTATGCATATTTGATGGCGTTTTGGAACAGACGTAAGCCGAGCATGCCGGTTTCGCCCCGTCGCCAGTTCGGATGCTGCCACCCGAATACATGATTCTCTGGATGCGGCATCAACCCCAAAACATTACCGGCGGCGTTGGTCAATCCGGCGATATTCAAATCCGATCCGTTAGGATTGCTTGGATAAGCCGCCAATTCTTGCTGCTGATCGACGTATGTCAATGCGACTAATCCCGCGTCCCACAAGGCTTTCGGATCACGCGCGATCACTCGTCCTTCGCCGTGCGCCACCGGGCAGTAAATCGGTTCGTCTAGTCCCTCGGTAAACAAACAGGGGCTTTGCGCCTGAGGCTCCAGCATCACCCAGCGGCACTCGAATTGGCTGGATGCATTGTAGGTCAATGTTACACCTTCAACTCCCGGCAAGACACCCGCCTTAACCAGCGTCTGGAAGCCGTTGCAGATGCCCATCACCGGACGGCCATCTTTGACGAAGGCTTGTATATCTTCGTTTAGGCGATGCTGTAAATTGAGCGCCCATAATTTGCCTGCACCCAGATCATCCCCATACGAGAAGCCGCCCGGAACGATCAACATATGATAATCGTGCATTCGCTTCTTGCCCAAAAGGATCTCATTCATATGGGCGATTTCCGGTTCACCACCAGCTAATGTACACGCCAGCGCTGCATCACGGTCACGGTTGGAGCCGTTAGCATGGAGGATCAGCACCTTTGGCTTATCCATATGAACGGCTGCTGACCGATTAACTGGCTTGCTTTCAGATTTGGCTGGCAGTGGAGCAGGTTTATCGCGCTTGGGTGTTTCACCTCGCCACGCCTGTTCTAGATCGTTGACGCTGACATCAATTAGGGTGTCACCATGTGCAACTTTGAACTGCGCCTCAGATGTGACCTTGCCTAATTGGATCAAGGTTTGTCCGGTAAGGGCTGCTTCAAAAGCCGTCTGATGTTCCGGTGCCACTTCGACTACAAACCGCGTGAGTGACTCAGCGTAAAGAGATGTGATTGCATCATCCGCCACACCGTTCATAGTCGCATCAATTCCCAATCGTCCACCGATGCACATTTCCGCCATTGTGACCGCTAATCCGCCTTCACTACAGTCATGGCAGCTAAGTACAAATCCTTTTTGAATCGCGTCATAAAGCGCTTGCAAAGTGGAAAGGGCATTGGTCACCGGCTGTGGAACATGTCCGCCGTTTAATTTATTAATCAAGTTGTAGTGGCTGCTGCCGCGTTCATCTTTCGTCTGTCCGAGCAGATAAACCCTACTGCCAACCTTCTTAAAGTCCGAAGAAACCGTTTTTTGCACATCCGGCACGATCCCCATGCCCGTAATCATCAAGGTGCCGGGGATCGCATGGCGTTGTCCGTCCGCCCCCATATATTCATTGTTCAGGCTGTCTTTGCCGGAGATAAATGGTGTGCCATAAGCCATCGCCGCATCGTAGCAACCTTGTACGCAACGCACCAACGAACCCAAACGATCCGGTAAACGAGGGTTGCCCCAGCAGAAATTATCGAGGATCGAAACCGTCGTGGGATCAACACCGACCGCCACCAAGTTCCGCATCGCCTCGTCAATACTGGCCCACGCCATCGCATACGGGTCAGTTTCGCCGTATAACGGTGCGATACCGTTGGAAAGCGCGACCCCTCGGTTCGGATCATCACCCCGCGTGTCCATTGGCACCAGAATAGACGCATCTGCCGGCCCATGATTATCCACACCCACCAGCGGCTTGAGCGCAGTCGCCCCCTGAACCTCATGGTCATAATGCCGGATAACCGCTTCTTTACTCCGAATATTTGGATGTGCCAGCAGCTTGAGCAAACTCTCTTGAACATCAAACGGAGCGTCACCTTGTGATGAACTTGTCGGCGCAGTTTTCCACTCGGCGGTGAGCTTCATCTGTGGGATTCCGTCGTGCAAGAAATCCATCGACAGTTGCGCCACCAACTTGCTTTCGAAGTACAGTTGCAAACGTCCATTGGCTTCCAAGGTGCCGATGCTCACCGCTTCAACATCTTGTCCGTCACAAATCTTCTTAAAAGCTGCCCATTTGCTCGGTGGCACAGCCAGAACCATACGTTCTTGGGCTTCACTCAACCAGATTTCCCACGGACGCAAACCCGGATATTTGAGTGGCACCGTTTCGAGTTGGACCCGTGCGCCAATATCCTTCGCCATCTCACCAACAGCCGATGACAATCCACCTGCACCGCAGTCAGTGATGGCGTTATACAACTTGGCATCCCGCGCTTGCAGAATGACTTCTTGGACTTGCTTCTCGTGAATCGGATGTCCAATTTGAACTGAACTGCCCGCGATTTCACAGGTGCTGGTATCCATTTCCATGCTGGAGAAAGTAGCGCCACGTAAACCGTCGCGTCCGGTTCGCCCGCCAATGACCACAATCAAGTCACCTGCTTGAGGGCTTGTTACGTGTGAACCGTGCGGCAGCAAGCCGAGGCATCCACAAAACACCAACGGATTACTGGTGTATCCACTGTGATACACAATCGCACCGTTTACAGTAGGAATACCCATCTTATTGCCGTAATCTTCGACACCGCGTGTTACGCCATCTGCGATGCGCTGCGGATGAAGAACACCGTCTGGTACATCACTCGCAGAGGTATCCGGCCAACCGAAGCACAGCACATCTGTGTTGGCAATCGGTCGCGCACTTACGCCGAGAATATCGCGTACCACGCCGCCGACACCGGTATTCGCGCCACCAAATGGTTCCAGCGCCGATGGATGATTATGCGTTTCCGCCTTGAGCGCTAAGTCCCAATGCTCGGTGAAAGCAATGATGCCCGCGTTATCCACAAAC
>JACDGI010000599.1 GCA_013821665.1 Anaerolineae bacterium | reverse complement strand
CCCGAAAGCGCGTGTTTTTAGCCAGAAAATACTTCCACCGTTTAGTGTGGTGCTACCCATAAACTTTACATGCCAACCTGATAAGCTGCGGGCATATAATCGCGCTTGTTGACTTGCGAAAAGGGTTCTAGCAGTGCCATTGTTTGCGGTTCATCGGGGCAGTTTTTGCGCCACCATTCGAGGAAGGGCAGGACTTCCAAACGGGCAGAGCGATATTCTTGCACCACAAGATGCCCTACAACACCGCATTGGTCAGCAAAACCAGTGCGCTCGAATTCGTCTAATACACGCTGGTTGTCGAATGGAACGCGACGGTTAGTGGCTTGCCAGCCGTCGGAGGTGCTTTCAAGCAGCATGTAGGAAGCGCTCATATCACCATCCAGCGGATTGCCGACCGAACCGGGATTCAGCACATGCCAACACCCAACCTGCCGATCCATCGCCAGATGCGAATGGGCGGCGATGATAGTTGTGGCTTCAATGCTGCTCAACATCGGTTCAATTTCTGCATCGGTCGCCGTAGGCAGCATAGCCTCAAACGGACTGCTCGGCGATCCATGTACGACTTGGATGGCAGAGGCATCCCTGAAGCGCAGTGATAATGTGTCCGGCCATGACGAAATGACGTTCATCCAACGGTTGCCAAGCTGCGCCAACGTGTACGGTGGCAAGGTGAAAATGTTCCAAGAGTCGGGCATACGCGGCGTTTGCCAATCCGTCAGATAAAGTTCATTGTTGCCACGAATGAAGGCGCAGTCCATAACGGCTAAGCGTTCCATCACCTGCCGTGAGAACGCACCCCAGTTGACCACATCACCCGCCACGATAATGCGATCCACCGGAAATTGTTGCAGATCATCCAGAACGGCATCGAGCGCCGGTAAATTACTATGAATATCCGCCAGTACAGCTAACTGTGTCATCTTCTAACCCCCTTGGATATGTATGATGAGCGATGCCTATCATACTCCACTTTGAGGGATTAATCTGATGATTTCCCACCGTTTATTGGGTGATTTTACCCCGCTACACGTACCGATTGAGCGTGTAAATGCCCCAGATACCAACGCACGGCGAGTTGGCTAATGCCCCTTGTGATGGCGTAGTTGACGATGAAGCCAATCACCAAACCGAGGCCGGGAATGAGTTTGGCGAAGGCTTTTTCGGTGATCATCTCGACCAATCGACGAGACAATCCTAAGCCGAGCGTTTGCGTCTGGTTGGAGAAGAATTCATCGACTTGCCCACCATCACCCAGCTTGAGCGTCTGCCCCAAACTGAGGATGGGTGTGTTGGCGTTGGCACCTTGTGGATTGAGTGCCCATGCGATGAAGTGCAATGTGGCATTTTGGATTCGGGCGCTGGCATACAGATCAATCGTCATGCCGAAGGGTAGGAAAGGTAGACCTCCGACACTGGTGACGGCACCGATGATCCCGCTGCGGATCGCTTGCCGCTGAATGATGCGGTTAACCAACGTTTCGGGACTCACGTTGGGATTTTGCACCTTCATATTTTCAAACTGCTGGTGCAAATCTTCTGTGGCAGGAGTCAGATAACGTTGACCGTTGCGGATCAAAAACGCCGAGGCCACGATCAAAATCAGCGTGGGAAAGACACAGCACAACGCCCCCGCGACCAGCCAACTGTTGTTATTATCCATATGCGCTAGACCTCCATCCTGATGCCACCCGTCAATAACGTTTAGCATAGAAGCATAGAGGTCATCGCACATCAGAAACTCGACCTATTTATTTTGTCTTCTCGGCTACCAGTCCATATAGCATCGGCAGGGATGGCATACGTTCAGGCGGATAGAAGTGCTTCGGTTCCAGTTCGCGCATCTCGTCACGCAGCATCACGCCAGTGAAGTACGGATATTCTTTAAAGACCTTGAGGTTGAGTCCGGCCTCGATAAGCGCGGTGAGAATCTCGCTGATGTTCCAGCTAAATTCGTGTCCGGGATGTGGGTTGATAAAGTCCTTCACGCCCTCGTTATACGTCGTCGAGACACCACTTTTGGCACTCATTGCCACATAATCCCCAACGCCATTAGCAAAATGTTCGCCTTCGGCTGCCCTGAAATACGAGAACTTCGGTGTCCAATCCCAGTCAAAGGTCATGGCGATGGGATGAAAATCCAGCACGATTACTTTGCCGCCCGGTTTCAAGATGCTCGCGACACCTTTCGCCCATGCGCCAATATCCGATAACCAGACAATCGCGCCATAAGATGAAAAGGCGATGTCGTATTGTTCGCCGCGTTGGGCAACCTGCTCAAACCAATCGTAGACATCGCTGCGAACGAAGGTCGCGGGAATATCGGTATCCGTACTCAGTTTTTGGGCGAAGGCTATGGCTGTGTCGCTGATGTCTACGCCTGTGACATTCGCGTTTAAACGGGCAAGGCTCAAACTGTCCTGACCTGAGTTACATTGGAGATGGACGAGCGATTTACCGGTTAAATCACCGAGCAACTCGATCTCTTCAGGATATAAGGTGCTGCCACCGTTGCGGAAAAATCCTGCTTGGTCAATCTTATGGCTGTTGTGGGCATCGGTTGCGGAGTTCCACGACTGACGGTTATCTTCATGCATGTCTTTGCGTAACATGATTGTTAGTCCTCTCTTGTCTTTCTCTGCATTCTCTGCGTCTCTGTGGTGAAAATACATTTGACTTTGTGATTTTTAATTTGCTTTGATGCGGCCTACGGATTTTAGATAATCGGTGTAGCCGCCGGGATAACCGCGTAAGCTGCCGTCGTCCAATTCCACCACGCGATCCACCACACGATCCAAGAAATAGCGATCATGCGAGATGGTCAGGATGGCACCTTCGAAATCCTCCAAGGCGCTTTCCAGCACTTCAACGGCGTAGATGTCGAGGTTGTTGGTCGGCTCGTCCAGCAGCAGCAAGTTTGGTTTTTGAAGCATTAAGCAAGCCAGTTGCAAACGGCTGCGTTCGCCACCGCTAAAACCGCTGATGGGCAGACGCAGTTGGTCATACTTGAACAAGAACTTGAGCAGGAAAGCCACGGCTTCGCCCTCGTGCATCGGTTTGATGTCCCGCACCAATTCCAAGGGTGAACGATGTAAGAAGTTGGTCAGGGTTTGATGCTCTTGCGAGTAGTAACCAATTTTGTTGCTCGGCCCGACTTTGATCTGTCCATCAAGCGGTTCCAGTTCGCCGAGAATCAGCTTGAACAGCACTGACTTTCCCGCGCCATTGGGGCCGATTAAACCCACACGTTCACCGTGCCAGAGCTGCATATTGAGATCAACGAACAGCAAGTCGTCGTCAAAACCCATCGAGAGGTTGGCGAGTTCCAGCGCTCGATTGCTGCCGCGTGAGCCTTCGATTTGTAAGTCCATGCGCTTGCGATCCTGCACGCGCTCGATAACTTCACCGTTGGCTTCCATGCGGTCGAGCATCTTCTGGCGGCTGTGGGCTTGACGGGCATAACGCTCATTGAGATCAGCGGCAGCCAATTCCAACCACAATTTGATATTGGCCTCGATCTGCTGGATTTTCTTTTGCTGTGCCGCATACATCTGCTGCTGGCGCAAGCGTCGCAGTTCGACTTCGGTGGCATACCAACTGTAATTCCCCGCAAAAAGTGTCAGAGTGCCGTTGTCGAGTTCGGCAATCTGGGTAACGACCTCATCCAATAGATAACGGTCGTGCGACACGATAATGACCGCGCCATCATAAGCACGGATGAAACCTTCCAGATGGCGCTTGGCGTTGAGATCAAGGTGGTTATCCGGCTCATCCAACAGTAAAACGTCTGGCTGCTCAAGCGCCAACTGCACCAACTTAGTCAGTTTCTTCTGTCCGCCGCTCAGGGAATAAGTTGGCAGGTTGTAATCGGCAGTGGTGAACCCCAAACGCATCAACAGTTCTTTGACACGGGCTTCGTGGCGATTACCACCGAGCTTCTCAAACTCCGCCAGCGCTTTTTCTTGGCGGGCGAGGGCGCGAGTCAATTTGCCTTCGTCGCCATAAACGGCTGGATCACCCAAAGACGTTTCAATCTTGGTGAGTTCGGCTTCAACAGCAGCGAGTTCGGGCGGTGGTGTACGGGCTTCTTCCCACAAGGTACGATCCGGTGTGAGCGTCACTTCTTGCGGCAGATAACCGACGCGGATGCCTTTGAGGGCGTTGATGGTGCCGCCATCCGGTTGGTAGACACCCGCCAGCGCTTTCATCAAGCTGGATTTACCCGCGCCGTTTGGCCCGACTAAACCGGTGCGCTCGCGGTCGCTAATCGCCCAACTCAAATCGCGGAAGATTTCGCGTCCAGCATGGTTAATAATAAGATGGTCAATGTTGATAATGTGCATGTTCGTTCCTCAATTTCTCGTCCATCGTCAATGTGTCGGATCGTCATCACCTGTAGGGTTCTGACTAGCGACTTTGGACGAGGTACTATCGACCAGAATCAAAACGGCCACAGGTGCGCCCTGTGGCCGTCAGTATTACAAATTTGGTACCAAATCTTACACGGTCAGTAGGCGCGTTGAACTAAGGTGCGCCCTCATTGGATGCTTTGCGCTCAAAAGAAATCGTGTTATGACCGGTAATGTGTATCATGTTAGAAAGTGTAATCTAAAATGGGTTTTCAACGCAAGTCCTAAAAATTATCTCTGCCCAAAGCTCGATATTTCGGAGGCCTTTAGAAACCTCACCCCCACCCCTCTCCAATGCTTTGGAGAGGGGAGCAAAGGCCAAATTTTAAAGGCAAATCATCGGTGTTTTATAGATTTACCGTGATTGCTAGTTGCATTTGTGAGGCAATCCTCACCCCTAAATCCCCTCTCCATTTCATGGCAGAGGGGATTTCAAAAATCCTCTTTTCTCCCTCAATCATATGGTTGAAAGACGCGAACTAGCAATCAGGGTAGATTTATCTCAAAAGCTTGGGATAGCTTTGAGCAGTTGGCGGAAGGCGTAATGCTTTTGCTGCGAGGCGGGGTTATTACGCGTCAGATAGTAGAGTGCGCCGGGGCCAACCCGCACCAAGGCATTAAATCCGAGAATGACTTTATAGAGCGCCGCTGAGATTCGTCCGTAATGTTTGCGGAAGA
>JACDGI010000598.1 GCA_013821665.1 Anaerolineae bacterium | reverse complement strand
GTGTCGTGCAGGTTGATCCGCTCAGCGTCATCGCCCGTAACCACGATATTGCCCTATACGAGCGTGTCATTGATTATCGTCCCGCTGATCTCGATAACTTCCTCTACACGCAGCGCAAAGGCTTTGATTGGGGTGGTGTCGTCATGATTCACGCCATGACGGAACTGCCTTATTTGCGTGCCCTCATGGCTCGCAGGATCAAACAACCACGATTTGCAAAATTTTTGGCCGAGCATCCCGCAGTCATTGATACTGTTTATGAAACAATCCGTGAGCGTGGCCCACTCAGTAATCGTGATTTTCCCGCCCCTAAAACCATCATAAGCATCCATTTCAGATCCCCTAAAGATACTGGTTTGGCGCTCTATTATCTCTGGATGGCTGGCGAGTTGATGACCCACAGTCGCAAGGGTGTCGAACGCATTTATGATCTGCGTGAACGGATTGCACCGCCGGAGTTTGATTATGTCGCATCACCCGACGATGCTGATAATTTTTTCATGCCCAAAGTCTTTCACGAACTCGGTATTGTCTCCCCACGCAGCTTTCGTAATGGGTTATATGGCATCGTTGAACGCAAAGTCGCACCGTCCGAAGCCGCTGAGCGTTTGGCTGCGTTGCTGACAGCGGGCAAAATTGTCGAAATCCGGCTAGACGCAGATAAAAAGACCCCGCACTATATTTTGTCGGAAAATCTCCCACATCTCGAAGCCTTAATTGCCGGGCACATCCCCGACGCATGGCAGCCCATCGAAACCTCGACCGCTCAAGAAGTGACCTTTCTTTCCCCACTGGAAATCGTCAGCGCCCGTGGACGCGCACAAAAATTGTTTGATTTTGAATATCTTTGGGAAGTCTATAAACCGCTGGAAAAGCGCCGTTGGGGTTATTACACTATGCCCATCCTCTATGGCGATCAACTCGTTGCCCGTTTTGATCCCAAACTCGAACGTGCCACCAACACACTCATCATTAAAGGCTTCTGGCTGGAAACCAATACAATCGTGGATCAGCCTTTCGCAGCCGCCCTCAAATCCGGCTTGCAACGCTTTATGGCATTTGTCGGCGCAACCAAATTGGAATTACAGGGCAATATTCCATCTGAAATCGCCGCCACACTTCAAACTTAATAATTTTTTCATCGCATAAATAAACCGGTAATGCGCTTTCGTAGGGACGGCATAATGTGCTTTGATAATTAAATACCGAGTATTTTCCCTGATTTGTTCCCTCCATCGCTTGCGGGGGAGGGTTCTTTCTCCGCCTTAATTTGGAAAACTTCATCATGCCGTCCGTCAACTTTTTACCACTCTATTTGGTCAATCACCATTAGCCCGATGCGACGCAACCAGACTTACTATTTGATCTAACCCACTTTCTTATAACTTCGGTTTATTTTAGGTTTGTCGGCAAACCGTTTACAAACCGCCTGCCAACCTATCCCATTGCTATCCTCACTCAAAATGGTTAACGCCGGTCGCCCTTAAGTGTGACAAAATGTTCTTCCAAATGGTAACCCATTCCGTTTCCAGCTATTGTATGATAGGTTCATTTGGAGGTTTGAGGCACGCCTCAACCGCGCTCTTTAACACCTCAATCTGAATAACCGGATGGCAATTCTGGTACAAAATCTATGCCGCCTATGCTGCTTGTTCCGCATTTTGTGCCCGTTGTGCTTTTCAGTACACTTCAGCGTCCTTTGTTTACTTAGGCAGAGATTTGAGCCTCAGACACTGCCGTCACTGCCATCACTGACGACATTTCCGACAAAACTGCACACTGAATCTGAAGAAATTGCAGAATGTTCCGAATCTTCGGCACTTCGCTCCCTCGAAATCGCCGTTTAACCAGTTGTGCCGGATTCAATTTCTGAATCAAGTGAAGTTTCTCAGACGCAGATCACCAAAACAAAAAGAGGCGCTTGCACACCTCTTCCTGTATAGATTAATTTCTACTGACTATTGACTTCTAGTCCACATTCTCTGGCCCATGCTTACGAAAGCGCCGGATGAAGGCATAAATCACATCGTAGTTCACCGTATCCATTTTTAACAAATGACCCCATGCCGCTACTGCAATAGGACTGTCATCTTGTGGACGTGGTTCCACAATAATATGCGATGGATATTTGCTGGCAATGTCCAACAACTGGTTAATCACATCCTGATTGGTCGGATCTTGATAGGAGAGCCAGATGCCGCCGTGTTCCAGATTATGCACCAGCGTTTCGTCAGGCAGTTGGTTGGTATAAACGCCCCACGGTGCCGGGCTGACATAATGCGGGCCTGATGTTGGCGGATTGGAATTGTAGGCAACATGTTGCGCGCCTTCCGCAATATGTTCTTGTCCTAAACTTGGATAACTGATGCTGGTATCAGGAATACTCAGATCCCCCGGCGGATTTTGCTCGGCAACGGTATTCCGGACGATGACTACCAATATAAACGCCAGAATAATGACCCCGGCTCCAATCAACAGGTAGCCCGGTGATAGAAAGCGGCGAATACCAGTCGGAGGCGGTGGGACAGGTTTGTAGACTTTGACAGGGGTTTTACTCATGCTAGTGATCCCATATACTGATTAAATAGTGTGAAGTGCCGTATTGTAAATACCATCCGTGAGGACGGTGTGAGAAATAAGCGGACACACGTCCGCTTATTGTTAGAGATTTGTCGAGTTTTACGAGACAGTGTTACTTTTTCGCCTTTGGAAAGCGCGTCAAAATTGTCGCAGGTTCGGGCGTTGGGAACTTATCCCCAAAGGACAATTCTCCGGGTGCTTTACCATTCTTTGCCCGTGCGGATCCTGCAAACACACCCACCGCTGTACCGTCCTTACTATAGTTATCGTTCAAATACACTTGACCGGATTGGAAACCTTCACGATCAATACTGCAACTGGTCACCACACCGATGACTTTGCCCTTTTTATCGACCACCGGGTCGCCTTGATGTGCCGGACGTGCGCCTTTATTATCTAGCCGGAAGCGTGTAACTTCGGCCTCGCGCTCCATCTCGTGGGTGATGAAAGAGTGCTTGCCTACGAAGTAGGGCTTCCACAATTTCACATAATTGCCGAAGCCAGCGTCAGCCGGATTCAGGTTCAGCGGCCCAGCCAGTTCATGCCCATACAGCGGTAAACCAGCTTCTGTTCGCAGACTGTCTCGTGCCGCTAGACCACAGGGAACAGCGCCATTTGCGATCAGTTCACCGAACAATTGCGGTGCCTTATCAGGATGTACAAATAGCTCATAAGCGATGCGTTCGCCGGTGTATCCAGTGCGCGAAACGATTAAGTCATAACCGCCCAGTTTCACCTGTGCCACGCCAGCCCATGTCAGCTTCTTGACCTTGGCCTTATCACTGTCGCTGCCACCCAGCAGCATCAAAATATCAGTGCTTTTTGGCCCTTGCAGCGCCACATCCACACGTCCCGCTGCGCCCGCACCCTTACGATAATCCGTGATTGTGCAAAGGTTCGCGCCTGTTGGCAGCCGCTTACCGTTAGCGCCATCTCCAAAGCGGATTTTCCCCGCCTGTGCATCCATGAGATAGGCGATATTTTTGTCATTGTTGGAGGCGTTCACCACCACCAAAAAGTCTTCTTGTCCCAATCGGTAAATCATCAAATCGTCATAGGGGATGCCGTTCTGGTCGAGCAAATAGGTGTAATGCGACTCACCAATCGTCAGCTTCTCGACCTCGTTCGTCGTCATGACATCAAGGAAGGCCGCTGCGCCTATACCTTTGACTCCCAGCACTCCCATATGTGTCACATCGAAGACACCCGCACCTGTCCGCACGGCTTGATGTTCCTCTGTGACCGACGAATACCAAACCGGCATATCGTAGCCAGCGAACTCGACCATCTTCGCGCCCAGTTCTTTATGCAGTGCATGGAGCGTAGTCGTTAGCAGTGTATTACCGGTCGGTTCTTTCCAGCTAAAAAGGGACAGATTGTCATCCTGTGGCCCTACATATTGGTCGCCGTTGATGCCCACGAAGTAGGATTTCGCCGCGTATCCTGTGAAATCTTTCGCCCAATCGTTCTTGATATTGATCCGCAATGTGCCTAAATCGGTTGCGCCTTCCGCCACCACATCCACTGGCCCCGGCACTTTAGCATATGGATCTGTCGCGTCGAACAGCATAAAACCGTCCGAAAGCCCACGTAGCCATGCTGCCACACGTCCAGCATTTTGCTCGACGTGCAGTTTGTAACCATCCGCCACAGCTTCCAATACCCCTCGGCTCATCACACTGCCGTTGGCTTCAAGTACCCACGTTGTCTGCCGTTCGCCAGTCTTTAATGCCAGTACATCACTGGTCAGGGCTGTATTCAAAAAGGCCGTTGCCTGTTCGCCCTTGATGGCAAAGGTTATCCAACCCGGCTGTTCTTTAACCGAGTCCAAATAGAAGAAATGTGGATAATCATCAACTTCCGCTTGTGTATCAATACCCACACTCAGCGAGAGTTCGCGCACAGCCAGCTTGGCTTTCTGGAACACATCGAAGTCGATCTTGGCGCGGGGTTCAGGGCCTTTCTTGCCGCCGTAGCTGAACGGCACACAGGCTTGCAGCACATCCGCGATAATATCGCCTAGTCTGTCAATTTCGGCATCGCCAAAACCGCGTTGGGTGATCCACGGTGTACCGATGCGTATACCTGAAGACTTCAAAGCTGCCACATCGCCGGGAATGGTATTTCGGTTCAGTACGATGCCGCACAAATCGAGTATCCGTGCTGCCATATCGCCGCTAAGCGAGGTGCCGTCTGCACCAACGACACTCTTACAATCGACTAGCAGTAGATGCGTATCCGTACCACCGTAGGCCACTCGCAAACCGCGTGCTTCTAACTTTTGCGCCAATCGTGCCGCATTCCGCACCGTCTGGTGTTGCAGTTCCTTAAATTGATCACTGGCCGCCAGCCGGAATGACACCGCCATCGCCGCGATGGTATTCATATGTGGGCCACCTTGTTCGCCGGGGAATACCGCGCGGTCAATCTTGCCCGAAAGTGCCGACTTGTGCGTAATAATCACAGCCCCGCGTGGCCCCGCCATTGTCTTGTGGGTGGTAAAGGTTACTACATCCGCAATGCCCACCGG
>JACDGI010000597.1 GCA_013821665.1 Anaerolineae bacterium | reverse complement strand
GGCGATAACAGTGGTCATGGCGGCGGCGGCAGCAGTGGTGGCTCGGATGATGGCAGCGGTCACGGTTAAAATAACTTTAATGCAGAAATTGCGGCAAATGCGGCGAAAATTGCAGAATTCCCGCCGAAATGACCGGCGGATGTGAGGGAGCGTGTCGCCGAATGGTCATTTTGTATCGGCGGGAGGCTCGGCTGATGCCGCTGAAATGACACAAATGCGGCGAATGGCTCGGCTACTGCCACCGCCGTGCAATTTGTGCATGTCGCTGCCAAATTCGCTTCCTTTTAAGTGTTGATTGATGAACGGTAGGTGACATGCGGCGTTCTCCAAAATAAGCCTACTTCTTCCCTTATTTTAGAACATAAATTCATTATTTGTCAATCAAAATTCGTTCGAGTTTTCAAACCTAAAAGGGAAATGGTGATTTACAGATTGGTATGGTCAAAGGTCAACGGATGCGGCACGCCTCATCCCTACTTTAAGGAGTGAAATTATTAGCCAGCGCTTACCACCCTAAAAAGAAAGAGTCTGAACGATTAAACTGTCAGGCTCTTAGTGAAGCAGTTGTTCTGAATTTAGCGACGACGGCTGTTTAGCAAACTCACATAGTAAAGCAAGTTCAACAAGGCGGTTATAGCGGCTGCCACATAGGTGAGCGCTGCGGCAGTCAAAACCTGTCGGGAGCCACCGGAATCATCAGTGGATTGCATTAATCCGCTGGCATTTAACAGCCGCAATCCACGCATACTAGCGTCAATCTCCACAGGCAGTGTCAGCAGCATAAAGGCGACCACTACACCGTAAAACAGAATGCCTAACTGGAGAAAACCAGCGATGTTGAGCAAGAGTCCGATCAAAATCAGCGCATAGGAGATCATCGGGCTGAAGCGCATGGCCGGAACAAGAAAACTACGCATCTGAATGAAGATCGACTTTTCGGCGTATTGCTGTGCATGACCCAATTCGTGGGCCACAACAGCCATCGCCGCTACCGAAGCCGTCGTTGCCACATCTTGTGACATGCGCACTACGTTTGAGGTGGGGTCAAAGTGATCCGTGCGTACTCCGGGAGTGCCTTCGAGCTGCACCCCTTGCAAACCTGCCGTCTCAATAATCTTTCGAGCAGCCTGTGCGCCGGTTAAGCCAGCACTGTTGCGGATTTTTGTCCATTTACTAAACGCGCTGGAAACAAGGAATTGTGCGCCGAGCGAGAGAATAATTGCCGGTATGAACACCAGCAAGAAATAGCTTGAACTAAACAAACCTGCAAACCCTAAACCGTATCCCATGATCCTAACTCCATATGTTAGAAAGTCTACCCTGTTATATTACCGCGATGCACGTAAGAGTTGTTTGATATGAGAGTTAAATAGGTGATGAGAATCAGGCTCCACCGAGGATTTGCGTGAGTTCCTCGATCGTGTTTAATGAGGCTGGCAGCAGCATATTATCCAGCAAGCGCGTATTGCCCATTTTCACAACCAGTGACACCAATACGGGCTTATCACTGCTCCCCTTTATGTTCTTAAGAGTACCAGCGTCTGCTATAGAAATGTAATCGATTTGAGCTAATGGTTCTGATTTCAGCAGTGATTCAATGACTACGCGAAGGTTATTTGTATCACGCTCACCCTTTTCATAGGCAGCGCTTGCCGCTAACAAAGACCGACGTATAACCGCTGCTGCCTTTCGCTGCTCAGGTGATAAATAAACATTCCGCGAACTCATTGCCAAACCATCGGCTTCGTGAACTGTTGGGCATACACGAATGGCAAGCGGCATATTCAGATCGCGAACCATGCGTTTAATCACTGCTGCTTGCTGAGCATCTTTCTGGCCGAAGTAGGCTCGATGAGGCTGTGTCAGGTTAAATAACTTAGCGACCACAGTAGTAACACCGCGAAAATGTCCCGGTCTGCGTTCGCCCTCTAAGCCTTGCGTAACTTGCTCAACTTCAATCCACGTTTGGAAACCGGTGGGGTAAATTTGCTCGGCGGTGGGCGTAAACACAAGGTCAACGCCCGCCTGCCGCAGCATATCTAGGTCGCGCGAAATATCGCGCGGGTATTTGGACAAATCTTCGTTTTGGGCAAATTGAGTCGGGTTCACAAAGATGGTGGCAATGACTGCGTCATTTTCAGTCCGTGCTTGCTCGACTAAAGCGATGTGCCCTGCGTGCAGCGCCCCCATCGTGGTGACTAATCCGACTGAGGCAGTTATCCGCGCCCGTGCTTGCCTTAATGCGTCAATCGACTCAACAACATCCACAAATCATCTCCATAAGCGGTGAATTTCATCTATGATGTCTTGACTCATTTGCGAACTGTTATCCACTGTTGGGAATTGGGCAGCCTTGACCTCGTTCACATACTGTACCAATGCGTCTTGCATCACTTTACCAGCATCGGCATACTGCTTGGAATGTCGCGGCCCAAAGGATGGGAACAACCCTAGCAAATCGTGGAAGACTTGAACCTGTCCGCTGCAATGCGGCCCTGCCCCAATGCCAATCGTCGGGATCTTCAGCTTGTCCGTGATTTCCTGTGCGAGTTGAGCGGGCACAAGCTCCAGCACCACTCCAAAAGCCCCCGCATCTTGCACCGCCTGTGCATCACAAATAATTTGCTTGGCGGTATCCTTATCTTTGCCCTGCACACGAAAGCCGCCAAACTGATTAACGCTCTGGGGTGTAAGGCCAATGTGTGCCATCACCGGAATACCAGCTTGCACCATGCGCTCAATGGTCGGGGCAATAAATTCGCCGCCTTCTAGCTTGATGGCACCGACTTCGCTTTCTTGCATCAATCGCGCCGCGTTTTGCATGGCCTGGTCACTATTCACCTTGTAGCTCATAAAAGGCATGTCGCCAATAATGAGTGCCTTTTCGGTTGCCCGGACGACAATTTGAGAGTGATAAATAATCTGCTCAAGCGTCACTGGAATTGTGGATTGATGCCCCTGTATAACCATTCCCATCGAGTCACCGACCAAAAGCATCGGCACACCCGCTTGCTCACCCAGATAAGCACTGGTGGCATCATAGGCCGTCAGCATCGGGATGAGTTCACCCGCTGCCTTCATTTTTTGGATATCACGTATGGTTATCCGCATCATCCATCTTCTTTCTTAATAGGACTTCAATCAGTCCTGTGTCCGCACCCCGCGCTGCCGCTAACGGGAGTGTTTGAATAGCCAACTGCGTATATAAATTTGCCAATGTTGGATTGAATAATTGTAATGCCGCCAAATGTGCTTCAATCGTGCCAACATCCCCACGAACCAGCGGCCCGGTCAAAGCATCAGGAATACCCATCACCTGCAAATTACGTACCATCCCAGCAGTTAAAGTATTTAACGCAAGTGTCGAAACCTCCTTTTCCGCGCCCATGTGCGTCAATAATTGTTGAGCGATGGCGTATAAAGTTACACCGTAATTACTGGCGAAGACTAAAGCACTGTGATACAACGCCTTTTGACCCGCAGCAATCATCAAGGTCTGCCCATCAAGTGCGTTTACAATATCTTTCAGCCAATCCTGTAATGTTTGTGAGTCCACCTGCACGCCAAAAACGGCTCCCGGCAGCCCCATAACCGATTGCTCGATGTCCGCAAACGGAAAAATGGGATGCAAACTGCCTACCATCGCCCCATGAACGACCAAGCTATTGAGAACGCTCGATTCTTGTACACCAGAGGTATGCACAACTGCCTTACCGTTTAATTGAGTAATCGCTAATCTTGCTGCAACCTCAGCAATGGCATCATCCGGTACCGTTAGAAATATTAAATCTGTTGATCTGACGACCTCCTCAGCAGAAGCAGCCACTTTTGCACGAACTGTGTTAGCTAAGATTCCAGCATGACTGGCGCTACGACTATATACGCATGGAACACTAAATCCACGCGCGAATAATAGACGCGCCAAGGTCGTCCCGACTTTCCCGATGCCGATAAATCCCAAAGATGGTCGCGCAATCATCGTATTTTACTGTGGCACAATCGGAGTCGGTGTGAGCGGCGGCTGGCTAATGGTGATATTGACCATACAAGCCGCTTTAAGCGCATTGGTAATGTCAAAAACGGTCAATCGGAATTGATAGGCACCGGGATCATAAAATGCGGGAACAAATTGCCCTAAATCACCTTGTTCTTTGACTGGCACATTATACTCTCCCAACACCACAAATTGTCCTTTTGTGGATGGTCCGTTGAGTTCAAAGCGGTATGATGAAAAATTATCCGTGAAGGCCGTGCCAATGACCCGAATGGGGTTAAATACCAATTGTCCGTTACCGGGAATCTGAAATTGCGCCTGTGGCGAATCGCATCCTTGTAACGGCTGCGGATTGGGCAAAATCGTCCCAACCGGAGTGGCTGTTGGAACATCAGTTGATTGGATTTTATTGGCGTTCGGATCATCACCAAGATTGACATTGCTCGAATCAACGGGAGACTGACCAAAATTAACATTAGGCGGAACAGGGGTCACAAATTTAGGTTCAACCACAGTGGTATTATCTGTTCCTGCACCGGCGTTTGCACGAATATTCGGTGCAACCACGTTCTGGATACCAAAAACGATCAATCCAAGCTGAATTAAGATAATCAAACTTGTCACCGCATTAGCCCGCTTGTAGCGGTACATATCGCGTTCGAGTTCGAACTGGGTCGAGCGCAAGTTATAGCCCGCGTTTGACCAGCGGCGCAGCGTCCAGAAAAGCCCCACGCCAATCAGAATGTACAATCCGATGGCAATTTGCTCGACAAAAAATACAACTGTCGTCATAGAGAACGAATTACACCCTGCAAAATAGCCGTCAGTTTAGGCACGAGTATCTTACCAGCGTCCAATACTTCCTCGTGATTGGTTTCCATTTCAGCATCAACCTGATCAATACACTCATTCGTGATGCCAGAGCAAGCCATCACGTTCATACCCGCATGACGTGCGACCAATGCCTCATGGACGGTTGACATGCCTACCGCGTCAGCGCCGATGGTACGCAGCATCCGAATTTCAGCCGGGGTTTCAAAGTTTGGCCCGGACAAACAGGCATAAACTCCTTCATGGAGATTAATATTTTCGGCGGCAGCTACCTGTTTGGCAGCAGATCGCAGC
>JACDGI010000596.1:891-5136 GCA_013821665.1 Anaerolineae bacterium | reverse complement strand
AGAAGATATTGAAGGCTCCACCGCCGAAGAACAGCGGGACGGTCAACGGCAAAATTGTATCGACCCAACCAAGACGTGTAAAAATGATGAACTGCGGCACAATCAGGATGGCATAGGGTAAAAAGAGAGTCGCGAGGACAATCCCGAACCAGAAATCACGTCCCCAGAACTTAATACGGGCAAAACCATAGGCCACGAATGAAGATGAAAATACTACAGCCACGACATTTAAAATGACAATTTTCAAAGTGTTGACGACATAAAGACCGAAAGGTTTGATGGTCAAGGCTCGCGAAAAATTGTCCCAATGGATGGGATCGGGAATCCACTGCGGCGGATAACTAAATATTTGTATCTGCGATTTGAGTGAACTGCTGACCAACCAGACAAAAGGCATGACCATGATAAAGGCCATCACAACCAGTGTGACAATGGACAACGTGTTCCAGACACGATCACCGCCACGGGGGGTGCGTTTTTTAATGGTTTGGTTTCGAGCGATTGCTTCGCCCGCAGCTTGGTCGAATGTACTCATGGTTATCGTTGCCTTTTATTCGCCGGGATTCTCATAGAACACGCGACTACCCATATATTTGAAGATAATAAACGACAAGACCATCAAAATGATAAACAGCACCCATGAGAGCGCGGACGCATAACCCATGTTTTGACTGCGGAAGCCGGTGCGGTAGATATACAACACCAAGAACAAGGTCGAATTCTCAGGTCCGCCCGTTCCGCCGGTAATCAGATAGGCGATGGTAAAAATCTGGAAGGTGTTAATCAGCCCCAGCACAAAGTTGAAGAAGATAATGGGCGACATCAAGGGCAAGGTGATATGACGAAGTTTTGTCCAACGACCTGCCCCATCAATCTCGGCGGCTTCGTAATAAATATCCGGGATGCCTTGCAAGCCCGCCAAGAAAATAATCATCGAGCCGCCTGCACCCCAAAGTGTCAAGATAACGAACGCAGGAATAGCCCATGTCGTGCTTTGCAGCCAAGCGACCTTATTGCCCCCAAGGGCGCGCACAATGACGTTAATGAGGCCGAATTCGGTATTGAACATCCATGCCCATAACAAGGCATTGGCAATAGCCGGAACGATGCTGGGCAGATAGTAAATGGTGCGGAAAATAGCGATGCCACGAAACTCGCGATTGATGAGTGTCGCGAGGAAAAAGCTAAGCAATAAACTGAGCGGCACTGATAAGAAGGTATAAACAAAGGTAGCCTTCAGCGATAGTAAAAGCAGTGGATCGTTGAAGAGATGCGTAATATTGTCTAGGCCGACGAATTTAGGCGCACTAATGAGATCCCACTTTTGAAATGTGAGATAGCCTGCGACGATGGCAGGGATGAGAAACCATAATAGGAAACCGAGGATGAAAGGAGCAATAAAGATATAACCGGTGATATTGCGTCTTTGGGTGAGCGTTAATGACCTACGAGGCGCGGATGCGAATTTGGTGGTCGATGTTTTTATATCCGTTTGAGTTGCCATAATCCTACCATTTAAGTGCGGCACTGCTGCCAACACCCGAAAATCGAAAGAGGCCAGACTCGACTCCAGCCTCTTTCCAACTTATGTGTGTGAAATCCTAAGCTTTCGCTGCCGCATCAAGCACTTCATTAGCCTGCTTGACTGCATCAGGGAAAATATCGGCGGCGGCTTTACCATCAGCCAAGGCTTGGAAGGCCGGTGTGATAAAGTTGTTGCTGGCTTCAATGTATCCCGGTGGAATACGGACGGCGACACCATACTTGGGCAGATAATCAGTGACAAAGTCAGCGTAATTATCAGTGTGAATGCCGGGGGTAATCCACGTCTTGAGGCCATCAGGTGTAACCTGAGCTGATTGACTCGGCAGCCAAAGACCAATCTTCATAAATGAGAGTGTGTAGAACGGTGTGGCGAGGAAACGCAACCACTTCCATGCTTCCTCAGGATGTTGCGTGCTGCTGATCATCGAGTGGAAGTGCGCTTGCATCAAGTCGGCGGGCTGCTTCAACTTAGGAATAGCACCGGTTCCCAACTTGACATTCTTGACAGTCGAGGGGTTCATCCATGACAAGGCCCACGAACCATCAATGCCCATCGCCAGACGACCACTATCAATCATTTGGGTGTTGGTCATACCGAGGTCGGACATAGCAGCGGTACGAGGGGCGACGTTATGGACATAGACCAGATCCGCGAGCTTTTGCAGGGCATCAATGGCTTCGGGACTGTCGAGGGCAATCTTGCCATCTTTGATCCATGCACCGCCATTGGAATACACTGCGCCAGCGGGAATAACCCAGTTGCCGAGCGGCCAGTCAATGGCCCATGTTTGAATGTTGTCTTTATCGAAGCCAGTGTCGTCAGGGTGTTTGCCATTAGCATCAACGGTTAATTTTTTAGCATTGGCAATAAAGGTGTCCCAATCCCAAATTTCTTCATCTTTAAATCCGGGCGGCTTGATACCGGCTTTTTCCAACATATCGGCATTGTAATACATATGTGCGGCAACCCATGTCGCGCCAATACCATGCCAACGTCCATTGTCGTCAGCACTACGAGCGGCTTCTTGCGGGAAGAAGTAGTCTTTCTTACCCAAATCAGGATCAGCCGTAATCCGATCAGTGATGTCCATCAACTGCCCGCCCTTAGCGAGGGTTTCATAGGCATCTGAGGTGATGAAGCTGGTATCGGGTGCGGTTTGAGCCGCGAAGTTGGTGAGCAACTGCTGCATATAATCAGCAGCTTGGGGGGTAAGCTGCCATTCAACCGAAATAGTCGGGTTTTCTGTAACAAATTGTTTAATCGCCGCCTGTACGCCGTTATCTTCAGCGGTAGCACCCCAGCCACCAAAGACAATTTTAACTGCATCCTGAAACTCAGCAGGTGCAGCACGTAACATACTTTGCAGATCCAAACCCGTCGCCATCAAGGCGGTGGCCGCGCCAGTTAAACGTAGAAAATCACGACGTGAAAGATTCTTCTTAGCCATTTTTAAATACTCCTCTGCCTAGCTTAATTTGTTAGACTAAACGGACTTAATTTTCGCTAAAACAACGAAATAATCCTCCTATCTCCACAACCCTAATCTGCGCTGCGTGTGCCATTAAATGCTTCTGATGGGCGTTGTCATGGCAACAAAATATCGTCAGCGTTGTAGCTGGAAAATTGCAAGATCCAAAGAACCGGAAACCGATCATGAGATTGAAATACGACAGTAGATCACATCGCAATCGTCAAGGCGGTCATTCGTTCAGTACGGCAAATTGATATAAATCACGAGAAAAATGCTCCGTATAAAGAACTATTTGTTATTTTTATCAGGCATGAAGTGAGCAACAATAAATATATGAGTATGTACTTCAAAGACCCGATATACCGAACCACGTTTTGACGCTGCCGCCAAACGCAACGCACAATAACACACTTCGTCATTTCTGCGTTATATAAGAGAGTATATTGACCTACGAAGAACCATGACAGACCCCATTTACCGACAATAGGAAGACGAATCCGACTTTCCAGATTATTGCGATCAAAAAAGGTCTAGCGAGCGAGCGAAACAAGCGAGGATTTAGATGCTGTAATGGCCTTCGCTAAGGTCAAAGGCCATTATCCAAAATGTTACTTGAGGAAATCATTCAGGGAGCATACGCTTCGGAACAACACGATTAGCGGCACTCCACCAACGGAAGGGTTCAGCTACACGCACACCGCAGTTTAGCCCATAAAATTCGGACATGACACGGACAGCGCGAATAATACCAATTTCTTCCAGATTGGTCGGCAAAACGTAATTGGGATCGTAGGTCGGCCCCGGCATGTGTTGGCTAACATGCTTCAGTAACATCTGCACTTTGATGTCCCAAACATCGGTGATGTCCACATAATCTTGAGGAACAAAGTTTAGGCCGAACTCGGCAGCCATAAAGGCGACCGGAACAAATTTACGGAGCGGCTCATAGCGCGATGGATAATTGGATGTACGAGCGACCTGTGCCGCTTGCATCACTAATTGACTGGTGACGGTGTGGTCGGGATGATAATCATCAGGCGGATGAGTGATAATGTAATCCGCCTCGGTCGCGCGGATAGTCTCAATGAACTTATGACGGGTTTCATCGTTGAGTGTCAAAAATCCATCGGGGATTTCCAGCCAAATCATCTCAGCGCCGATGAGATCAGCAGCGGCTTTTGCCTCACCTTTGCGAATGCGGGCGATTTCAGCAGGATCACCTTTGGGG
>JACDGI010000596.1:0-881 GCA_013821665.1 Anaerolineae bacterium | reverse complement strand
GGCCACTGCCATCGGTGACGACACACATAAAAACTTTGTCACCGCGTTTAGAATGTTTGGCAAGTGTACCCGCACAAAAAGCTTCGTTATCATCGCCATGTGCGCCGATTGCAAGTATGTTCATGTATGACCTTTCTATGAGATATAGGCTTTGACCGTATTATCGGGAACGCACGTCGAGAGCGTCACGAAGGCCATCACCTAAGAGATTAAAACCGAGTACAGTGAGCAGGATCGCAAGCCCCGGCCAAAGGGGCATCAAAGGCGCTGTCCGCATAAAAGCACGACTTTCGTTGAGCATTTTGCCCCAACTGGGAACGGTTTGCTCAGTCGTTCCCAATCCGAGAAAACTGAGTGCAGCCTCGGACAGAATTACACTGGCAATACCCAACGTGCCGTATACCACGATTGGTGTCAGGGAGTTAGGCAGGATATGGCGAAACATGATACCAAAGTCACCTGCGCCTACCGTGCGTGCAGCAGTAACATATTCCGCTTCACGCAGAGATAAGGCTTGACTACGAACCAAGCGAGTCACAAACGGCCAGATGACCAGAGCAAGCGCAATAATCAAATTAGTTTCACTCGCACCTAACACACCAATCAGCGCGATGGCGATAATCAGCAGCGGGAAAGCCATCAAAATATCTACAATTCGCATGATAATACTGTCAAACAAGCCACCGCCATAGAAACCTGCTACTAGCCCCAAGAATGTGCCGATGATTAAACCAGCTCCTTCGGCTAACAGCGCAATTTTCACCGATATTTGTGCGCCATAAATAACACGGCTGAGAATGTCACGTCCAAGATCGTCGGTGCCGAAGGGATGCTCGACAGATGGCGGTTTGATATAGAAATTTTTGAGATCGCCTTTGGTT
>JACDGI010000595.1 GCA_013821665.1 Anaerolineae bacterium | reverse complement strand
CCTTACGGCAGCGGCAATGATTATTTGGTGTGCATCGTATCCACACAAGTCGCGCCCGATCCTCATCTTCTGGAACTAGACAATCGGGACATCACCGGCGGGGCGCTTAGTCAGCGCTGCTACCTGCGGCCCTGTTATGTGTATTCGGTGGGCGAATCGCTGATTAAAAGACGTTTGGGAGCATTAAAAGCAGTTAAGCTAGACCAAGTGATTCAGATATTGGTCACGCTGTTGAAAGAGTAGGAATCCTTGCAGGAAACCTCTAAATCGATCCCGAACTCAATTCGCATGGCAACCACAGACAAAGAGCAGCAGCGGTTAGAAGATTTGCGGCAGGGGCGGCCCGGTGCGGAATGGCGGCGCTGGGGGCCGTATGTTTCGGAACGGGCCTGGGGAACCGTCCGCGAGGACTACTCGCCGGACGGCAGCGCGTGGGACTATCTGCCGCATGACTGGGCGCGTTCTAAAGCCTACCGCTGGAATGAAGACGGGCTGGCGGCGATCTGTGATGACAACCAGCTCTTGTGCTTCGGCTTAGCCCTGTGGAACGGCATAGACCCTATCCTCAAAGAGCGCCCGTTCGGCCTATCCGGCCCGGAAGGCAACCACGGCGAGGATGTCAAAGAATATTACTTCTACCTCGACAATACGCCCTGTCATTCGTATATGAAGATGCTGTACAAATACCCGCAGGCCGAATACCCCTATGAAGCATTAATCAATCATCACCGCACCCGACAAGATCCCGAACTCGAACTAATAGATGCGCTGCCACAAGCCTTCGCAGAAAACCGCTATTTTGATGTAACCATTGAATACGCCAAAGTCAGCGACGAAGATATACTTTGCCGCATTAGTGCCATTAACCGCGGGCCAGAAGCTGCCCCACTCCATATCCTCCCTCACATTTGGTTTCGCAATACATGGTCATGGGGATACAACACCGCGCGTCCTGAACTTCGGGTTGATAAGGGCGCAGTATCGGCTGACCACCGTCACATCGGGAAACGCTGGTGGTATGCCCAGTCTGATGGTCAAGATATGGGGTTCTTGTTTACCGAAAATGATACTAATACACAGCGACTATTCGGGCAACCAAACGCCCAACCATATGTTAAAGATGCCTTTCACGAAGTGATCATTCATGGGAACAGGAACGCAGTCAATCCAGCACAAATGGGAACCAAAGCCGCCGCTCATTTTCAAAAAGTGGTGCAACCGGGTGAATCGCTGGTGGTACAAATCCGCTTCAGCAATACCGCTCAGAAATCTCCTTTTGCCAATTTCGATGAGACATTCAGCCAGCGCTTGAACGAAGCCGACGAATTTTATGCTGCTGTCCAAGGTGGCGATTTAACCGATGATGAACGTAATGTGCAGCGGCAGGCATTTGCAGGATTGTTGTGGAACAAGCAGTTCTATCATTACAGCGTCGAGCTTTGGCTGGATGGTGATCCGGCTGAACCAGCACCGCCCGAATCCCGTAAGCATGGGCGAAATTCAGAGTGGGATCATCTCTATAATGTCGATGTGATTTCCATGCCAGATAAATGGGAATATCCGTGGTACGCCTCATGGGATTTGGCTTTTCACACCGTGCCCATTGCTATGATCGACCCTGAATGGGCAAAGCGCCAACTGATCCTGCTGATGCGTGAATGGTATATGCACCCCAACGGACAGATTCCTGCCTACGAGTGGAAGTTTGATGATGTCAATCCACCTGTGCACGCATGGGCCGTTTGGCGCGTTTACAAAATTGCACGCAACGTCAGCGGTGTGGCTGATACCGATTTTTTGGAACGCTGCTTCCACAAGCTGCTGCTCAACTTTACATGGTGGGTCAACCGCAAAGACGAGGAAGGTAACAACGTCTTTCAAGGCGGTTTTCTCGGATTAGACAATATCGGTATTTTTGACCGCAGTTCGCCCCTACCCAATGGCGCATTTATCCAGCAAGCCGACGGTACGGCGTGGATGGGTATGTACTGCTTGAATATGCTGGCAATCGCGCTGGAATTGGCGCGTACCAGACCAGCTTATGAGGACGTTGCCACAAAGTTCTTTGAACATTTCATCTATATTGCCAATGCCATGCACGATCTCGGTGGCGATTACGGACTGTGGGATATGGACGACGGCTTTTTCTATGATGGCGTGCGCTTTTCGGACGGCTCATATGTGCCGCTGCGAACACGTTCTTTCGTCGGTCTCATACCCTTATTTGCGGTCGAAACAATCGAACCTGATTTATTGGAGAAATTGCCACAATTTGCCCGACGCGTCGAATGGTTTACTAAATATCGACCTGATCTGGTCAAACGAATTGCTTCACTGACCCAACCGGGGGAAAAAGGCCGCTTTCTACTATCCATCATCAATCGCGAACAACTGGTAAAGGTTCTTTCCCGTATGTTTGACAAGGACGAGTTCTTATCCGACTATGGACTACGTTCCGTATCAAAATATCACGCGGACAATCCTTACAAGTGGCAGCTCGATGGCAATGATCTGGCGCTTAGTTATGAACCGGGGGAATCCAGCACAGGGCTTTTCGGCGGCAACTCCAACTGGCGCGGCCCGATCTGGTTTCCGGTGAATTACCTGATGATCGAATCGCTGCAAAAATATCATCACTACTATGGCAGTAATTTGAAGGTCGAATTTCCAGCGGGCAGCGGGCATATGATTTCGCTACGGCAGTCCTCAAAAGAACTCTCAAAACGCTTAACCGCTATCTTTTTGCGTGACAAGAAAAACCGCCGTGCCGTGTTCGGAGGGAATTCTTATTTCCAAGATAACCCTAATTGGCGCGATCACATTCCCTTTTACGAGTATTTTCATGGCGACAATGGAACGGGTCTCGGAGCGAGTCATCAAACCGGTTGGACGGCGCTAGTCGCCAAGCTCATCCAACAAACTACGGGAGATCAGTAACGGTTTCGAAGTGGTTTTAACAGCGGTCAACTGCTATATTCAGGTGAAAATCTAAAATGACCTTGCCTACTCTCAGGAGAATAGATCATGCAAATTCTTGGAATTGATATTGGCGGTTCTGGTATTAAGGGGGCACCTGTTGACATTGATACTGGCGAATTAGTGGCAGAACGCTACCGCATTCCAACGCCAGAGCCATCTGTGCCGGACGCGGTGGCCGATGTGGTCAAGGAAATCGTCAAGAACTTCAATTGGAAGGGACCAATTGGCTGCACATTTCCGGCCATTGTGCGCCGAAACGTGGTCGAAAGCGCTGCCAATGTTGATCAAGGATGGATTGGGGTCGATGGGCAAAAACTCATCCAAAAGAAAACTAAATGTCCAACCCTTTTCATAAATGATGCTGACGCTGCTGGCATTGCTGAGATGCAGTTTGGTGCCGGACGTGGGAACGAAGGCGTGGTCATCATGCTTACGCTGGGGACAGGTATCGGCAGTGCCATTTTTTACAAAGGCGTTTTATTGCCAAACACGGAACTCGGCCATATCGAAATACGTGGCAAAGATGCCGAACTCCGCGCGTCTGACCGCATCCGTCAAGAAAAAGAACTTGACTGGGACGACTGGGGCGCACGGGTCAACGAATATGTCCAACGGGTCGAGTATTTATTTTCTCCTGATTTATTCATAATCGGTGGCGGTGTGAGCAAGAAAGCCGATAAATTTCTCCCACTTATCCATCCTGCTCATGCCCAAATTGTACCCGCACAACTGCTGAATGATGCGGGAATCGTGGGTGCAGCGATGGCAGCTTCGGCCTTAGCGAGTTAAAGTTCATGGAAGTAACACTCCTTAAACAGCACGCAGCGGAAAAAGCGGTTGAATTCGTTGAATCAGGCATGATCGTAGGTTTAGGTCATGGCACGACTGCTATTTGGGCGACGCGCAAAATAGCTGAATTGCTTAAGTCCAAACAGTTGATCAACATACTCGCTGTTCCTTGTTCCGCCCAGACAGAGGCTGAAGCCCGACAACTTGGCATTCCGTTGACAACCCTTGAATCGCATCCTGCCATTGACCTAACGATTGATGGTGCCGACGAAGTTGCGCCTAACTTTAATGTCATTAAAGGCGGAGGTGGGGCATTGTTGCGAGAAAAAATTGTCGCTCAAGCCACCAAGCGCGAGATCATCGTGGTCGATGAATCAAAACTCTCGCCTGTTATTGGAACAAAGTGGGCTGTGCCGGTTGAGGTGATCCCTTTCGGATATGTCTCCCAAAAAGTCTATCTGGAAGGATTAGGGGCAAAGGTTAGTATTCGCCAGAAAGCGGACGGTACAACTTTTTACACCGACCAGGGAAACATCATTCTCGATAGCAATTTTGGCGCAATTTCCGATCCAACTGGTTTGGCCGAACAACTCAAAGGCCGGACGGGAATTGTCGAACATGGTTTATTTATTCGGCTGGTCAGCGATGTGATCGTCGCCGCAGCCAGTGGTACACGGCAGTTACAAAAGCAACCTTAATAGAGGAAAGGCAAGCATATGAAATTCGCAATGGTCGGTCTCGGACGTATGGGCGGCAATATGGTCAAGCGGCTTCTGAAGGGTGGACATGAAGTCGTGGTTTGGAATCGTAGTCAGGCACCTGTGCAAGATTCGGTTCAAGCAGGCGCTATCGCCTCCACAACGATTGATGATCTTGTCAGTAAGCTGTCAGGCTCAGGCACGCGGGTCGTGTGGATTATGCTGCCTGCTGGCGATGTAACCGATGCCTTCATTACGGAGCTTTCTGAAAAGCTCTCCCCCGGCGACATCATCATTGACGGTGGCAATAGCAACTTCAAAGATACCATCCAACGTGGCCTCGCTATGACCGCTAAAGGCTTCCATTACATTGATGTCGGCACGAGCGGCGGCATCTGGGGTCTTACCGAGGGTTATGCCATGATGGTCGGCGGCGAAAAAGAAGCTGTAGAGCAAATTCGTCCGCTTTTGGAAACTTTGGCACCCGCACCTGATCTGGGTTGGGGGCATGTTGGGCCATCCGGCAGCGGCCATTTCGTCAAGATGGTGCACAACGGTATTGAGTACGGCATGATGCAATCCTACGCGGAAGGCTTTGAAATCATGAAAGCCAAGAAGGACTTTAATCTGGACATGTCACAAATCGCAGAACTCTGGCGATATGGCAGCGTCGTC
>JACDGI010000594.1 GCA_013821665.1 Anaerolineae bacterium | reverse complement strand
CATTGATAGCATCCACTGTTGAACGTGCCACCAGCAGCGTCCCGGTTGGCATCTCCACAACCACAAATAACGCCGCCGATTCCAACAAATCCCGCAGTCGATGCGCGACACCACTCACTTCATTGACGTATTCCGGCACACTGACAGCGGTCATCGAAACACTGTAGCCCTGTATCGTGCGCGTCTCGATCTTTTTAAGCAACAACTCTAATAAGTTTTGTTGTTCCACGCTCAAAACCGGTGAGAGAAACCGCCGCACGGTATCCAAAACCGCTTCCTGCTCAAGTAACCAAGTGGCCGCCTGAAGATCGCGCACCGTAGTCGTCCCATAAGCCAGTGAGCCGGTATCTTCATAAATACCCAACATCAGCAGCGTCGCTTCAAGCGTGCTTAGTGTTAAGCCCTTCTCTCGGATCTGTTCCACCAGCCAAGTTGTGACTGCACCCACCGGTTCATAATTAAATTGATGATGCGTCGGCACATCATTGTTCGCCGGATGATGGTCAATGATTTGGACTGGCACATCTGAGCGCACATGTTTAAGCTGCATCATGCGCTGTGTATCCACTAATATGACATGCTTAATCGAGCGTGTTTTCAAATCGGCTTGATGGGTAAATGGGAATGCCCCGCCATAGAGTGCCAAAAATCGCGCCACATTTTGGTTGGTACGTTCCGGCAGCACTGGAACAGAATCGGGGTATAAGCGCGATGCCGCCAATAAACCGGCTACGGCATCAAAATCAGCATTCTCATGGGTGAGGATAACGTCCACGCCGCAACCCGATTATGAAGCAATAACCTGCATCGCCCGTTGTGGACTGAGCAGGTACGGCGGCAAATAGGCTGGAATATTACTAAACGGCAGCACTTCAGGTTTTAACCGGATTCCCAGTACATTCTGCATGAAATCACGCCGCGCTTGAATGCGTGTCCAAGCCTCAGGATAACGCTCGGCAAACTCGCTCCGAAGTTCTTCATCTGCCAGTGCAATACCATCCTCGATATTCGAAGTAAAGTAAGGTGTTCCAGTCGCCGGAATGACATCCACTTGCAGCGTCATGCCCGACTTGAGAGGAACAGTCGAGTTTTTGTATACGGGCGAATGTGTCCACTCATCAATGTGGATAAAATGTCCCGGATTGAGCGTCACCCCAAAGAATCGCGCACCAATTTGTTTGTGGATAGCCTCATATAATTGACCGCCAGTCACACCAATACCAACCAGCTCGTACCAATCCACAACCGCTCGGAAATACGGTGCCACCAATTTTTCAACATAATCACGTATCGCTAAAGGCAGCTCAGCCCCATCGCGTACCACAAATCCGGCGCGGGCATTCAACGCCCCGAACAAACCGAAGGCCATTGTGAACGGGTCGCCATACTGAATAGTCTTGGATGATGGACTTGCCAAGCCTAACCGCGTCCGTTCACCGCTTGAAAGCATCAAATGCACCGAATGCGGCATCCCGTTTAAGTGCATCAATTGTACCGCTTCATATTCCGTCATCCCCGGACGCAGTTTGAACAACACATTACGCAGCGCTTGCGACGTATGGGTAGCCGCAAACTCAAACACAGCCAATTGGTCGACATCGTTAATATTTTTCAGGCCGTTAATCGGATCAATTAAGGTATCGGTGATGTTCGTCACTTCGCCATGTTCACCAACTATCGAGCGCAGTGTGTCAGCGATATAAGATGGAATATCGAGCCACGTATTCTCGCCGGATGTGTCTTTATCCGTGAACGATTTCCATCCCACGACACCAATTTTGCCACCCTCGTGAACACCGGCTGTTTGCAAAATACTGCTAAGCGATTCACTCGAATTACGCGGTTGCCCCGGTAAACTGAAATTCTGATAAAGCACCTTAGTCAACGACAACGGACTAGCCGCTGCATACGCCCACCCCTCGTTGCCCACCACCAATGTAGGCGCACGTTCGGGCAAGCGAATAGGAATCATGTCCGTCCGTGTAGTCGCGGAATCAGACGTTTCCGGTTGCAAGTTAAAAATGAGCAACGCTTCTTCAAAACGTGCATCATAGCCGGTCAGATAAGCCAAGTTAGCCGCATGTTCGCGGTCCGCGTAAACCATAACTGCGCTCAACCGTCGCCAAAACCAAATATTCTGTGCAATTTTGACACGCTTTTGATAAACGTCCAAAGGAATAGTTGGCTCAACAGTTGGCAATCCAAATGCTGGCAGTTCCAGTTCCGCAAGCCGTACTTCTCGCGCCAAAATACTTAACCTCTCCGATAATTATGCCGGTCAAAAAGAATAACAGGTTTTGCAGATCTCAGGTCTTACTGCGGCAGCCACGGCGTGATAAGCCCTCGTTGAAACATGCTAATCGAGGTAAACACGTTGAAAAAACTCAGCAGTGAAAAAGCGATTGCCGCACTGCGGTCATCACGTCCTCGCAGCATGGAATACAATCCCGGCATGATAATCACCAGCCACGCCATGTATAGAAAATACACGGTCGTACGTGCCAGCCGCAAACCCTGCAAGCTCATAATGATGCCCAGCAGCAGCACCACGCCCGCCAAAATCGTCGATGTCGCCACTGCGCCCCAGTAATTCCCTGAAATCGACTGGTTCCGTCCTGCCATCACCGCCGCCCATATCGCCAGTGCCAGCGAATACAAAATGTGCATATTGAAGAGAATAGTGTGTATTGCATTGAGTGTCATAGAGGTTACGATTCAAATACTGCATTCTTAGGAACTGTAAATACAAAGGTTGAGCCTTCGTTCAGATTACTCTTAACGCCGATACGTCCGCCATGTCCTTCTATAACCGACTTGGCAATTGCTAAACCTAATCCTGTACCCGGATAGCGCCGAGCCGTTCCGCCGTCTACCTGATAAAACCGTCGGAATATCTTTTGATGTTCGCTGGGGTCGATACCAATCCCATAATCGCGGATAGCCACCTGCACCACTGCTCCGCTGGTATCCTGCATAATCACGTCGATTGTACCGCCGTTCCGCCCAAATTTAACTGCATTATCCAGCAGCTTTTCAAACACATCGCTCAGTCGCTTGGGGTCAGCAAACACCTGTGGGAAGTCCGCCGACACTCGCAGGTTAAAGTGGAGATCAGCATCTTCAGCTTGCCGCTTATACTTGCCCAACACCTCGGTAGCGATAGCCACCATATTGACCGGCTTACGTTCAAATGTCTGGGTTTCCAAAGCCTGTACCGACACAATGTCTTGAACAATATCCGCCAGCTTTTGTGATTTCTGAAGGATATTTCCTAATGCATCCTTCTGCTCATTGTTCAATGGGCCAAATTCACCGTCTTGCAGCAGCCCACCGTAACCAATCACCGAGATCAAAGGTGTCCGCAATTCATGCGACACATTCTGGATGAACTCGTCTTTGGCTTTGTCAGCTTCTTGCAATTCTTTGTAGGCGCTTTCCAGTGCCTTAGCACGGCTATCAAGTGATTGATACAAACGCGCATTTTCCATCGCACTGCTCACCACGTTAGCAATGCCTTGTGCCAACCGCACCTCATCATCATCAAATAAGCGATCTTCTTGGCTGACCAGTTTGACGATACCAACCGTCACACCACGTTCGATTAACGGCACCGCCATATACGACTGACCGCCATGATGTGCCAACCATTCGACCTCGGCTGTGTCACCGTTATCCTCTTCGCGAGTACCCATCCGTGCCTCTTGATGCTGGATAACCTCCTGCATCATAGGGTAGTTTTCAATCGCCAGCGCCGTTCCGGGTCGTTTCGTCCATTCCGCGAAACCTTTTTCACGCACCAGATAGCTGAAGTTATCGCCCGCTTTCCAAGCTCGAACGGCGATCCAACAGGTATTCCCCACTCGCATCAATTGACTAATCAAATCGTCAATCGCATCAGGATTAATATCCGCCAACGTCGCAAACCCGTTTAAGTCTTGCTGCCATGTACGAACAATCGCATCGACTTCCATCGTATCTTCGTCGCTATAAGTCGAACGCGTGTAATTGCTGTACAAGCTCACCACACCAACGGTAACATTATTGAGTCTGATCGGCACCGCGATCACGCTGATCATTCCGATAGCATCCAACGTCGAACGATGTTGTGGTGATAAATCCGACTCCAATATCGATGCGTGAACCATCGTACCAGCCGTTAAGACCATCTGTATAAATGGCTCATCCGCAAACTCGCGTTTGGGTGCGGTAGTACTCGTCCAACTGAGATCAGATATTTCGGCCAGTGACTCCAACCGGTTCTTGGGCGCATTCCACGACATAATCGTGCAGCGTCCCACTTCTAGCCCATCCGCCAGATTACGGGCGATACCCTCTAAAACCTGTGAAAACTGCAACGTTGAGGAAGCTGCTCCACTGGCGTTCAAAATCGTCGCCAGTTCGTTCACACGGCGTTGCGTTTCATCAAAGAGCCGCGCATTCACAATTGAAACCGCTGCCGTACCCGCCATGCTTTCCAACAACCGCACATCATCTTGGGTGAAGTAGCTCTCGTTGAGCTTATTGACAACTTCCAATACGCCAATGACACGGTCAGCATTAATCAGCGGCGCTGCAATCAATGCATGTGTACTCATGCCCGTCTGCTCATCAACGCCTTTGTAATGGCGGGGTTCGAGTTCAGCATCACCAACCAACTGTGATTTCGCCTCACGCGCCACATAACCAGCCACGCCTTCGCCAACCGGCACCCGCAGCCCTTGTAACACATCCGAGCCGTTTCCGACAGCCGCCACCACAATCAGTTCGTCAGGGTTATCTTTATTGATTAAAAACAGCGACGCGCCCTGTGCCTCAACCACTTTCCGCGCCGAGTTCAGAATATTCTTGAGTGTTTCATGGAGTGACAGGTTCGCCGTGATAGTATGTGCCGCTTGGTTCAACGCCAGTAGCCGACCTGTTTGCCGCTCAAGTTCATCCTCACGCCGTTTCTGCTCGGTCATATCACTCAACACGATAACTTGTAAATCGTCCGATTGTGCCCGTGACCGTGTAAGCCACACTGGAATGACGCGATTTTCCCGCGTGACCAACCGCTGCTCAAACTTCATGGTAGCGATGCCTTCGCGCAGAAGCCCCACCATCACCTCAACGCGGTCGTCGGGATGAAAGAGTTCGCTTGCC
>JACDGI010000593.1 GCA_013821665.1 Anaerolineae bacterium | reverse complement strand
GATCTGAACGGTATGCACCATTATCCAAAGAAAGTGACCGAAGAAGTTTGGTCGATTACCCAATGTCTGCGTCATCGCAAGTTGGGCTGGATGCTGGTGGTCAATAATGGGGTCAACCCGATGGCTCATTTCATTGCCAGTGTTGTCGGTAAAACTACAGGTGTAAAGATGCGCTTTGTGAAATCACAGCCTGAAGCGCTTGAGACACTCCATCGCATAGATCTAACGCTGCAACCCGCCTAAATCTTCAGATCGTTCATTCTCAGGCACCCCATGAGCAATATGGTTCATGGGGTGTTTGTGTTATAGAGGGTAGATTAGGCATACTTCAATATTGATCCGATGTTTTTTTCGACGAAACGGATTAACGAAAATGGGAACAACATTCGGAAATTTGCATGTATTTGCACCTGTACTTAATGAAGTTGTTTTGAAGTTGATTGTTCAACTTGTTCGCAAAACGATGTCTGAATCAGGATTTGCCGAAGTAGATTTAGCTGAGAAGGGTACTCACACAATAAGTATTGTTCCATCAAACATCTGGATTAGTATCTACGGTTGGAATCTCACTCATGCTCATGAATCGGCTGTGTTTTTCTCTCGTGAACTCTCTGCATCTGTACTAAGCATTGAGGCACACGACAGCGATATAACTAAGCTTGGCTTATATCAAAATGGCAGCCAAGAAGATGTGTATTCCAATTGGAGTAATTATGATAATTTCCCGCCAGAGTCAAGCGGAACACCCGAAAAGTGGCAAAAAGTTTTACCAAGCAATGTTTCAACTGATGATTTATCTCAGGCTTGGCAGCCTAATGATGACGATTACCCATTCGCGGCTGAGGGCATATTGCGGCGTATTGTGGATTTATTGCTATTAGATGCCCGATTGATTTGGGATGAAGAGAAAGCTAAAGAATTAAAAGCTGCCGTTCAACTAACGTTCCGTGACACGCGAATTCAGCCCTATGATGTGAAGGCCACAGGTTTGCCAAAGTTTGAACAATATAACTATACTGAAAAAGTGAATTCGCAGAAAGATCAACGATTTCAGATTTCTTTGGGCGGTAGAAGTGCGGGTGGCTCATCAAAAGGCGTTATTGTTGATATATCAGGATCAGCCTTAGATAAAAATTTAGTAGTTTTAAATCAATTTATGCGGCAGGGCGTATCTCTAACCCCTGTGCAGACTCTTGTTGATAAGCATATCCATATTAGGTTGAATTTTGAAGATGTTATTATTCCTGCTGGTATTAGTGATTTGGCTGCTTATTATGTATTATTCCGGCAGTCCCCATCACATCGAGACATTGCTATGAGCAAGTTAAATGAAACTATTTTCTATGTCTTTTTTGAGGGTAGGGGACTAAGAAATGGAAGCGGCACGATTATTATTAAAATGATACCTTTAGAAAATTCTGAAGAGGGTGTATTGATTAATATTGTGCCTATAACTATTGGTCAATAATCATTCCAATTTGTATTCGCTTACAACGTGAACGTGCTGACGTTTTTGGAGAGTGAAGTAAAATAGGTAAGGGTAAGTAATTGGAGCAAATCATGAGTGACAAAATGACGCTGCGAAAAGATGTGACCATTACTTTGGCAACCACGATTCCCTCTGACCGTCATTTAGTAATTGATTTGCCTGCTGATGTCCCTGTTGGTCCCGCTGAGATACGTATTAGCATTCCCGTTTCACCAACGGCTGACGAAGTATCACCCGTAAACCCGGCTTTAGAGATTGCACGAGCTAAGTTCCGTGCGGTAGGCAGCTTGAGTACAACATGGAAAGCGCCTGAAGATGCGCTCATATTGACCGACGAAGAACTATTTAAATTGACCGAACAACTTGCTGGTGGAGCGAGTGTTGATGAAATTATGAAAGATATTCGGGGTGATTGGTGACTACGTATTTTCTGGATACGAGTGCCCTTGCAAAATATTTCTTGCCCGAAATAGGAACTTATTGGTTGCGGCAGCTTCTACGTCCTTCGGTTGGTCATATCCTAATTGTCGCAGATACAACTCCCTTAGAGATGCTTTCTGTATTGAAACGAAAACAGCGTGCAGGTCGTGCTTCGGTAGCAACTGTTGTAGCTATTCGTAATAATTTCCTCAAACACTTTGAGAATTTGTACTTATCAGTGGCGCTTGATGCCAACCGTTTAAAAGATGCAGAACGTGGTGTCATGCAATATGATCTTCGCACACTCGATGCTATTCAGCTTGCTTGTGCGTTATATGCGCGTAGCCTTTTATCTGAACCAATAACCTTTCTTTCCAGCGATCAGGATTTATTGGCTGCGGCTCGCGCCGAAGGTTTTGGCATTGACGATTCAAATTTGCATCCCTAACTAGCGCTATATACGCGCATTCTGAATGGACTAAAAGCCAACCGCCAATAGCTAAAAGCCTCAGCTAGGCATCCTCAATTAAGCCCACACCTAAAGCGTGCAGCGCCATAATCAGATATTCGTAATGGCTGGTTTTAAATTCGTCCATACGCTTGCTGCATTCCAAAAGAATAGTACGGGCTTCCGGCGTATATATATCGAAGGGCAGCATGGTGATGACGCGGTTAAGCAGGGCAATACCTTGCTCGATATTGTTGCGGGCAAAGGCATCTGCACAGTCAGTCATTACCTGACCGATGACTTCAACTTCGGGTTTGAGTCGGCGTTGAATAGCGGTAATCATTTGTGAAAGGGCTGTACTTCTGTCGTGGCGCATCTGGCGGACGAGCTTGATAAAATGATGTTCATGCCCAATCATACGGGCCAGAGCCAGCGCCAACTCCAAACGTGCGCCTTCATTTTCGGTTTGGGCGAGAATCTCAAACAAAGTGGGGATAGCCTCGCTCACCCGTAAATTGCCGAGTGCGGACGAATAGGCGATTCGAAGACCGCGATCCGACTCTGTTTTGAGACGTTCCAGCAGTACTGGAGCGCTTTCGTCATCAAGGAGGGTGCCTAATGCCCGTGCGCTGTGGGCTTGTATCGAACGGTATTGTGATGCTAAGCCGTGCCGCAGGGCAGGTATCGCATCTTTATCACCAATGCGCCCCAATGCCCACGCTGCCACCACGCTCAACGAAAGTTCGGTGCCGACTACAAATTCACACAGCGCCTTGACCAAACGCGGATCAGAGTCCATATGGGAAATCGAGATAATCGCCTCAAAGCGCACATTAAAGCGGGGATCAATGAGCGCTTCCAATAGTTCATCGACTGTCAAAGGACTTTTGGTTTTTGCCATGCGCTCGGTCATGGCAACGGTCTCTTTTTCATCACGGGCACGGTAGTAGCGCACGAGCGATTCAAGCCCTAAAACCGGATTGCCATGCGTGAAAAGTGCCGCAAAATCACTCACACTGACGTTGCTATCGGCTTGTACTTTGGTGAACAGATAAACGGAAATAGCTGTAAAAATGAGTCCAAAAACGAACAGTGGAAAAAAGGGATCGATGGTGAAAAACAAGAATTGGCCGGACAGATTGCGGGTAAGATCCAGCGCTCCACCACCCGCAACTTGACTGATGCCGCCGATAAGCCCGACCGCCGCATAATAGACAGCCATGTACTCGCCGCGTTTTTCGGAAGGCACCACTTTCACATACAGCAAACGACCTGAGCCGATGGCCCATGCAATATCGGATGCTCCGTTGATAAAAGCGATCACCAGTGCAGCCGTTGCACTCAAAGCCGAGTGGCGCGGCATCAGCATCCACATTAGCGGCAAGGCAATTTTGACGTATAAGCCGACCAACATCACCGGCTTACTACCATAACGATCCGCTGCCCAGCCGAAAAGGTAGGTGGAGGATAAGCCGCCAATCAACAGGGCAATTTGCTGTGTGACCACCATACTGTCGGTCAGGCCGATTTGCTGTGTCATATACAGCGGCAGGAATGAGCCCATTGGTGTGACTGCAATAATGAGTATGGCGAGTGCTGTAACATACGTCAGGAAGTTTTTGTCTTTCAAGACGTTCAGCATATGGTGGTAGGACATACTGCCACCGGCTGATTCGGCCATCGGTGCGCCGCCCGGAATATGGGTGGCCGCCCAGACCGCGATGACACCAAAGATCAACCCGATTAAGAAGATAATCATGAAGCCATCAAGGCCGGTTGCAAGTCCCAATATCAGACTGCCGAGCGCCAGAGAACCGATGCCGGTGAAGCGCGACATGATGTCGTTGATTGAGGTGTAGCGACCTCGGATCGTATTCGGAATGAACTCCTGTGCCCACGGGAAATAAGCTGTTTCCGAAATCGAACGACACAGGGCGAAGCCACCAATCACGACCGTGATATAAACCAATATGCCATTCACACCGAACCGTGCCATAACCAGCGGTGCAAGTAACAAGCCCGCCGCGAAAATCTTGCGAATACCGAAAAAGGTCACGTAAGTGCGCTTGTAACCGAAGCGGGCTGCGGCAGGAGCCACGGCCAGCGCGATCAGACCCGTGAAAGGGATTAGCGACAGTAAAAATCCGATCTGGGTGTTGGATAAATGTAATTGGCTGAGGAATAGAACAAACGCAGGCCCAAAAAACGTCAGTTGGGCGAAAATATTATTGGTTGCGCCAAGTGTGGTGTTCCAGGGCAGCCGGCGTATTTTTTCGGTGGTGGTCAGTGTGGCGGTCATAATGGCTATCGATGTTAGAAAGGGTAATCATGCTTTAATTTTAGCGCAGCTTTCAAAACCTGCTGGAAGGTCAATTGGGTTCGCCCTGCAACGCTGCATAAAGAATATTCATGAGCGAATGTTGGTCATCATCCATACTGAGCTCCCAGATCATCACGCCGCCCAACTGACGCTGTTGCAGGTAATTGATTTTGGCCGCTAAAGATTTTGCATCTTCATAACTGATGAATATACCCGCGTTCGAATCATATAGCCAAGATTCCTGTGCATTGTCATCCCAATAATGGGCATACTGATTAATCAAATCGGGATAAATCCCGCTGTAGTTAAAATAACCCGGCCCCAATGTACCATCTGCCAAAGCCCCGACAGGTTGGTAAAGTCCTTGGTTGGTACTCGCAACACCTTTCCAACCGACTCCGTAAAATGGGATTCCGAGTACCAATTGGTCAGCCTTAATTCCTAACCCCAATAGATCATTAATCGTCTGATCAATGC
>JACDGI010000592.1 GCA_013821665.1 Anaerolineae bacterium | reverse complement strand
GGACTACGAAGATCAAGTCGAGCGTATTGCCCTGCGACGATTACTGCCGAAACATGGACGACGCTTGCTTGAACTCGGCGCGGGCTTTGGACGCTTGACCAGTGAATACAGCATGTACGATCAAGTTGTACTGGTGGATTATTCTTTCTCGCAGCTTCAATATGCACAGGAAAAATTCGGCAACAACAACCGCTTTATCTATGTAGCAGCAGATGCCTATCAACTGCCCTTCCGTGCGGGCGTGTTCGACGGTGCAACCATTATCCGTGTCATCCATCACATCGCGGATGTCAATGTGGCGCTGCGACAGGTGCGGCGCGTCCTTGCTCCCAATGGCAAGCTGATTTTGGAATATGCCAACAAGCGTAACATTAAAGCCATCTATCGCTACTCGCGTGGGCTTCAAGATTGGGATCCGAACGATCTACAACCGGTCGAATTCATCGAGTTGAACTTCGACTTCCATCCGATGTATATGCGGCAGCGCTTAACCGGTGCCGGTTTCACCACCCAACGCAGCGTACCCGTATCATTCTTCCGCATCGGCGCGATTAAAGATCATCTACCTTCTAAAATGCTGGCTGGCCTTGATGGACTGCTGCAACTCACAGGTCTGCATTACACACCGAGCATATTTACCTCGAATACTGCCGTGGGTGCGTCGCCGGATAATCTGGCAAGCGACTCGTTGTTCGTCGCGCCGGGTTCAGGTGATGAACTCAAGCGCGAAGGCGACACGCTGATTAGTACCCGGACCAATCAGCGTTGGGCCATCCGCGATGGCATCTACGACTTCAAAGCGCCGATTGACGAGTAAGAGTTCAAGCCGTTCGAGCATCAGACAAACGTATTCGTCATCAAATCAAAAAGGATCATGCTATGGCAGAAGCATCCGTTCGTGTGGATGTCTGGTCGGATTTTGTTTGTCCGTGGTGCTATCTGGCATCCACCAGCCTCGAAAAGCTGGAAGCCGAAGCGAAGATTGAACTTGTGCGGCACTCGTACGAACTGCGTCCGAATGGTTCACCACCCATGCCGGAAGAATATCGTAAGCGGATTATAGCCGGTCGTCCGCAGTTGGATGCACTGGCGCTGGAACGCTACGGCATTCAGTTGAAACATGGCCCGTTGGGCGTGGACAGCCGCCCTGCCCTTATCGGCGCGAAGTATGCAGAAGAACAAGGTGTCGGCAAAGCGTATCACGATGCGATGTTCCGTGCTTACTGGCAGGATGCCCATGCCATTGACCAACAGGACGTACTGCTGGATGTGGCTGAAAGTGTCGGCTTGGATCGCGAAGCCTTTGCTACCGCGCTGGAAACACCGGCTTATCTGCATCTCGTGCTGGCTGACATTACTGAGGCGCAGGCGATGGGCTTGCAGGGTGTTCCGGCGATGATATTTGCCAGCAAGTACTTGGTCAGCGGCGCACAACCTTATGAGGTACTGGATAAAGTTATATCCGATGTGAATGAGCGCTTGCAAGTTGAGTCTTAAGCCATCTGGCTCATTGTGATTACGAGACTCAACCTGTACAATACCAACACAATAATGTAGGAGATGTATGATGTCGCAGCCGTTAGACGAAACCACCCAAGAACTATTTTTCGACGTGGGGCGATTGAAGGCGCTGCATGATCTATCCCTCTTAGATAATAATGCCGAAACGGTCTATGATCGTTTTACGCAGCTCATACATGATGTCTTAGGAACGCCTGTCGCTCTCATATCACTGGTCGCTGAGGATTTTCAGTATTTCAAAAGCCAGATTGGTTTAGAGGAACCGTGGAAATCGCAGGGCAAAACACCCCTCTCACATTCGTTTTGCCAGCATGTTGCAGCGACCAATCAACCACTTATTGTGGACAACGCGCTCGAAAATGATCTGGTCAAAGACAATCTTGCCGTTCGCGATATGCACGTAATTGCTTATCTCGGTATCCCTTTAACCCTCAAGGATGGTACATGTCTGGGGTCTTTTTGTGCCCTTGATAACCAAACTAAAAATTGGGATGCTGATGACCTCGCGATCATGCAGGAACTCGGCTAAATCATTGTTGGCGAGTTCAACCTGCGTGCTGAAGTCTATGCGGATGCCTCACGACAACCTGAACTGGATGATATGCACCACCGTATCGACGGCTTCATTTCCAGTTTAGACACAAGCCTTCCGAAAGATGAATTCTTACTGGCATTGGGCGTTGCCCGTACAAAGTGCAATCTCTAAGAATGTGCTTAGGAGTTCGGGGTTTAATCAAAAACAGCGTATCCGGTAGGACTACGCTGTTTTTAATTGAATACCTAAAGGGGTTAGATACCGGAGTTAATCTGTACGCGGCTCAAATGGGCCATAAACTCGTTGCGAGTCGATTGGTTATCGCGGAAAATGCCCAGCATGGTACTAGTCGTCATACTGGAGTCGTGCTTCTCGACACCACGCATCATCGAGCACATATGCTTACCATCGACCACCACCGCCACACCCATCGGATCCAGTACTTCATTGATGAAGTTGGCGATTTGACGGGTCATACGTTCCTGCACCTGCAAACGGCGCGAGAACATATCCACAATACGTGGAATCTTGGAAAGGCCGATAACCTTACCGCGCGGAATATAAGCCACATGCGCGTGGCCGATGAAGGGCAGCATATGATGTTCACACAAACTGCTGAACTCGATGTCCTTCACGATGACCATGTCATCATATTCCACATCAAAAATGGCGTTGTTGATGAGCTTAATTGGGTCAGTGCGATAGCCGCTGAGCAATTCGCCGTACATTTTGGCGACACGGTGCGGTGTATTCTGCAAACCTTCGCGGCTGGGATCTTCGCCTACCGCCGTCAAAATTTCGGTCGTTGCCAGTTCAATTCGTGCGCCGTCTACAGGTGGCAGCCCTAGTTCAAATATGCGCTTGAAATCGGCGGACATCATCTTGTCATCAATGTTGATTGGTGTCTCGATGGTTTTAATTTTCGGTTGTTCAGCACGCTTTGTATACATCTTGTCTTCCTTTTGAATAGGTTTTGTATTATCCGAATTATAGACGCTTCTCGTCAATTACCCCTTAAAATTCAGCAGACACTAAACCGTTTCACACCTCACACTTAACATTTGACCATGCCATTTCAATTAGTCTTACGTCGTGTTCATATGTTACAGTTATCGTCGCACCAAAAGGAGTTAGATTGATGACTGTACCAATGGACAGTATTGAAATTGATAACCTTCGCTTGCGCTGCGTCATCGGGTTCAGTCCGCATGAGCGCAAGGACAAGCAGGATGTGGTGATTAGCCTACGCATCCGTACCGATATGCACCGTTCGGGCGAGACCGATAATCCCGACGACACCTTTAATTACCGTACCGTGACCAAAGCCATCATCGCGCATGTCGAAGCCTCTACTTACAATCTGGTCGAAAAGCTGGCGGCGGAAATTGCGCGGATCGTCGTGGTCGATTATGGTGCGCCGTGGGTTCAGGTGCGTGTGCATAAACCCGGTGCCTTACGCTTTGCAGATAGTGTCGGTGTTGTCATTGAACGTACTCCTGATGACTTCCAATAAACGCTCAACGGTTTACGTTTCGCTCGGTTCAAATATTGAGCCTGAAGCCAACCTCAGGCGGGCGATCCGACTGCTTGAGCAGCACTGCACGGTTGAAGCTGTGTCTCATGCCTATCGCACACCGCCGCAGGGTTTCGCTAATCAGGCGGATTTCTTCAACCTTGCCGTAAAACTGACCACTGATTTAGACGCTATTACGCTCAAACACACTGTTTTAGATTTTGTTGAGCGAGAACTCAAGCGAGTGCGCGACCCAAATAATAAAAACGCAGCGCGTAGCATCGACCTCGATATTTCATTATGGAATGACGAGATATTCGATTATGGTGAAAAACCGTGGCATGTCCCTGACAACGATATTTTGCGTTTCGCTCATGTTGTTCTACCCCTCGCAGAAATTGCGCCGGATTATATCCATCCGACTGAACACGTAGCCCTTAAGATGATTGCTGGCCGTTTTGCGGACATCGATTTTGACAAAATTAGAATCAGCTACGGGTAAGCGTTTTGTGCCAATAGATGTTGTAAATGTTGCAATTGTTATTGCATTTGCAGCAGTAATTGCATATTTCCCGCCGAATTGGCAGGCGGATGTGAGGGAGCCAGCCGCCATATTGGCATTTTGTGTCGGCGGGAGGCTCGGCTGCTGCCACCGAAATGACACAAATGCAGCGAAATGCTCCCGTGATGCCACCGCCGCCATTTCGGCCATCGACTATTGGTCTTGAGCATGGTCAAAAACATAGAAAATGTAATCTTGAGGCCCTGTTTTAGCACCCAAATCGTTCAGCAGTCGCAGCAATTGGGCACGATGGTCGGCACCATGAATAATGCCCTGCATCAGCACCTGCCACAGAACGAGAATTTCATCGCCGCCCTGTAACGGATGGTTAAACAACATATCATCACGTAAATTTGCCAGATAATCGCGTATCTGCTGCTCGACATTATCCCAATAAGCACGAATAGCTTGACGGTCATCCATACTCTCAGGATTTAGCATTTCGGGCATTTCGAGGCCGCGCAAACCGCTAAACCAGTAGTCATCGGCGCTCATGAAGTGAACGACTTGATTGCGGACTGATCCAAGCGAATAGGCGACAGGCTGCAAAAATTGTTCCTGAGACAGTGGCGCGATGGAGCTATCCCATATTTTGCGATTTTCGGCGAAGTGATACTCGTAAAGCTGGCGAAAGGCATCGGCATTCATAACTTAAACTCTCCCCCTTAAACAAACAACTAGGGCAGCGGTCACACGCGAAGCGATGGAATAATCACCATATCAATCGGGGACTTTAGGGACAAGTGCGCTAAAGTCACTTCAAATCCCAAGGCGTTTTCTTTACCGTCTTATTGATCTAACCCTATGTCGCTCAACATATTTCGTGTCCGTTTTCTCTTTAACCGCTGCTTTATTCGTAAAACTCTGGTGCTTTTTTGAGTGTTTTCCACTGCTCATTGTCATGACCGAAAATCACCAGCCCGATATGCTCCCGTTCGACCAGATCAAGTAGTTTAATCGTACTGGCGCGGCCCGCTTCGCCGTTCGGGTTGCTACCCTCTGCCGGCTCATCACGGGTAAAGCCTGCACCGAACTGTAC